>CAZSZS010000020.1:0-24646 GCA_964611275.1 uncultured Eubacteriales bacterium | reverse complement strand
CTCTAAAACGAGTTTGATGAAATTATTCACCCTGCGGCTGTAGATGCGTTTGCCTTTCTCATCCAGGACCGCGATGACCGTGTTGTTGGAATGAACATCCAATCCAATAAAATATCTCACCTGATAACCTCCTTTTTGAAGTCCATTTTACCACTCCACCAAATGCAGTGTCGTGGCCGCCTTCTAGATGATTATCAGGCCCGGGCATCTTCAATCATATCAATAAGATAACCCTACTTTTCCACAGCGGCCTCCCCTGATAAGTCGCCTTTTTTGGGGCCCAAATATGAAGGTTACTTTTTGGTGTTGAGAGCGATATCCATTACCATTCCAATGAATTCAGCGGAAAAGTAAAAAGCGATCAAAGTAAAAAATGCGACTGCCAGACCGCCTATTAGAAAGATCACACCGCCTAAAAAAGTGGCCTCTCCTCCGTACTGAGGAATGAACTTAGTGAACCTAGGGACTCTTTCCAGGAGCTCGAATCCATATCCTCCGGCAAACCAGATCAAAACGCCTCCACCTAATGCCATTGCTGCCGTTAAGGATGCATAAATCTCACCAAGAAGCTTAAGGAACACAGTGACCACAGGGACTATTGTGTATTCCTTTGTTTTTAGCCCGGCGATGTCCTGAGCGCGGAGTAAGGCAGCGTGGGCAGCCATATAGATCCCTACTAAGAAAAAGATCTGAAAGATCACACCACCGGCAATTCCTGCGGCAGGAATCTCAAAAACGAACTTCCACAAAAGTATCCATATGACTACGGCAGCTACAATAGCAATGATTGTCAGAACTCGCAGAATTATTGCAAAAACTTTTGTGAATACGTTTTTTTTACTGAAATTTTCAATAAATGGTTTCATGAAAAAGACCTTATCCATTGAATAGCCTCCTTTGGTATTTGCTTATTCTGATATTCATTATATAAAAAAAGACAGTTTTTTTAAATGAATATAAAAAATGAAAATTTGATGAAATGGATTAAAATCATAATCAAAAAAAAAAGAAGCGCCTATCTATCAAAAAATAAGTTTGTGCGGCTCCTCACTCCACAACAAATTCAAAAGACTGTTCTAAAAAAGAGTTCTTGTACTTGTCTTTTATGGTGAATTTAAAGGTATATTTGCCCGGAGGGATATCTGTGACACGGTTTGTTATATAAAAAGGGATGACCGGACTTGCAAAGCCTTTCTGATATTCCACCCAGTTGGTTTGCTGGAAGATGTTTTCTCCCGCCGAGTTGACAATAGAAGCATCTTCAGATACCCAGATCTTATATTCTCCATCTTCTTTTTTGATCTGATATCCGGCCGGCTCAATATAAAGCAGGAACGGCTCACCGGATTTTAAGGTGTTTCCTTCCCTCTGCACATAATCCCTGTATCCGTTGATCTCCTCACAGAGTAACAGTTGACTCACGCTCAGCTTCCCACTGCTTTTGATCATCATTACGGCCTCAGCCAGCAGATAAGCAGCCTGTGTCGTATCCCCTTTCCTCAACATCTCCAGTGCGTCCAGGATAGTCTTTTCTATCTCATCCTGCTGACCGACTGAGCGGCCGTCAAGGTTTCCGGAAACCAGCTCTGCTCTTAAAAAACAAGGCAGCAAGGCTAATAATAAAACCAATCCAAAAATCAAGAGTCCCCTTTTCATTTTTTTCCTCCTTATACTTTATATTCAGAACAGGGCCTATCTCTATTATGTAAGATATAAGCTAGATAAAAAAGAGTCAACAAATTCATTTCTTTAACCACGGTTTTCTGATATATTATATATCATAATAATTCTTTACAAGGAGGTTTTTATGTTTCAAAAACGTATTTTTTCGATTTTCCTTGTTGCTTTTCTTGCACTTTTCTTGACCGGAGGAATATCTACCTCTTCCTTCGCTGCCAAAAAGACAAATTCACCGGAAGTAATTCAGAATACAGATCCTGCGCTGAGGTTCGAGTGGTTCTCCAAGCACATTGAAATGAAGGCCAACTCAGAGTTTAAAGACCTTAAATGGTGGCACATCGGCCCCACAAACATAAGCGGCCGGTGTACGGATGTTGCTGTGGTAACACCCAAAGGAGAAAACTACACTATTTATGTGGCCACCGCCTCAGGCGGAGTCTGGAAAACCGTGAATGAGGGCACAACCTGGGAACCCATCTTTGAAAATGAGATCACCGCTGCCATAGGAGACATCGCTCTTGACCCCACAAACCCTGAGGTCATCTGGGTCGGTTCTGGAGAACACAATATCTTCCGAAGTTCTCAAAATGGTGCCGGTATCTATAAGTCAACAGACGGAGGAAAAACCTGGAATCATATGGGCCTTGCTGACACCCTGACTATTGCCCGTATTGTCGTCCACCCTGAGAATCCGGGTACGGTTTATGTAGCAGCTGGGGGACATGAATGGACAGAAAATGAAGAAAGAGGGATCTATAAGACCACAGACGGCGGCCAAACCTGGGAGAAAATACTCTATAAAGGCCCCCAGGTAGGCGGATATGACCTGGCTATAGACCCTGAGGATCCCAATACCCTGTACGCAGCCCTCTGGCAGAGGACCCGCCTCAAATGGAACGACCCCCGCAACTTTGCCGGCTATGACCAGAGCGGCATCTTCAAGACCACAGACGGCGGCCAAACCTGGAATTCCATAAACAATGGTCTTCCAGAGGCAAGGCGCAGGGGACGGATCGGGCTTGATATCTGTCTCAGCCAGCCAAACACGCTTTATGCCCTGGTCGATAACTATGAAATCGCCAGAAAACTGACAGAAGAAGAAAAAGCTGATTCCTACACAAGCGCTCTGGAAGGGATCATCAAGGGAGCCACTGTGTACCGCTCTGACGATAAAGGTGAAACCTGGGAGCAGGTAAGCGGGCAAACAGAACAGATGAAGGCTTTCATGATGCGCCATTCCGGAACCTACGGATGGGTTTTCGGGCAAATCCGGGTGGATCCCAATGATCCTGACAGGGTCTATATCATGGGAGTTCCCCTGAGTGTTTCAACTGACGGGGGAAAGACGTTCCAAAGTATCGGACGAAACGTCCATTCTGACCACCACGGTATGTGGATAGACCCAAATAACTCAAATTATGTCCTTAACGTGAATGACGGCGGCATCGCTGTCTCTTACGATAAAGGAGAAAACTGGAGGACCTTTACGAACAATCTGCCTGTGTGTCAGTTTTTCAATGTTTCTTATGATATGGCCACCCCTTTCCATGTTTACGGCTCCATGCAGGACCACGGCAGCTTCCGGGGAGAAGTCCAGAAAAGAACTGCCTTTGGAAGATTTGGAATGGCCATGCGCGGCGCCGGAGGAAATGAGCTGGAGGGATACCAAGCCGTGGAATGGGAATCAGCCCCAGGCGGCGAAGGCTCCACTCATGCCATTGACCCCAACAATCCGGATATCGTGTATTCAGCCGGCTTTTACGGGCACATCACCCGGTCTAACCTTAAGACCGGAGAGAGGAAAAATATTTTTCCTCCTCAGACAAATGAAATCGACATCCTCCGCGGCCAGTGGCTGGCTCCTATCATATTATCCCCCAGCCATCCGGAAACCGTTTATCTTGGACTTCAATACCTGTACCGCTCCCGCTTCCAGGGAGATGTTTGGGAAAGAATCAGCCCGGATCTAAGCTACGGCATCAAAGACGAACTGGGTGACATCCCTTATCAGACCATCTTTGCCATCTCTGAATCTCCATTTAATGCTGACCTTATCTACGCAGGCACGGACGACGGAAAAGTATGGGTTACACATAACGGCGGAAAAAACTGGAAAGAAATCATGGACGGGCTCCCTTACAGAAAATGGGTCAGCCGAATCGTGGCTTCTGAACACAATCCCTCAGTAGTCTACATGACACAGAACGGAAAACGCAATGACGACTTCAAACCTTATGTATGGATGTCAGATGATTACGGTCAGACATGGAAAAACATTTCCACAGGAATCCCTCTGGGACCAGTGAATGTGATCCGTGAAGACCCCATCAATGAAAACATCCTCTATGTGGGAACAGACATAGGCGTTTACGTTTCCAAAGACAAAGGAAAAACCTGGGCTGTTTTGGGTGGAAACCTGCCTACCGTCTATGCGCAAGACCTCATCATCCATCCCAGAGACAATATCATTGTGGTCGCTACTCACGGACGCGGAATGTGGGCTCTTGATGCCAAATCCGTTAACGGAGGACAGCAACGTTTTCGCTGGATGTACTGACTTCTAAGCCAACAGAGAAATACGCCCGGGGGCTTAAAAGCCCCCGGGCTTTTTTTTGAACGATTCAGACTGATAAATTGGATTATTCACGAGCTGATTTTATGAATAACCAGGTCATATGTATTCTATAGTAGCTGGCGGCTTGGGAGTGATTTCATAGGCCACTCTTGTAACAGACGGAATCTCATCTGTTATTCTTTTTGCTATTCTCTTCAAAATCCTCCAGGGCACTTCGGTAGCCTCGGCTGTCATCGCGTCACGGCTTTCCACACATCTGATAATCATAATCTCTCCGAAATTTCTCTTCCCTTCTTGAATTCCTGTCCCCTTATCGCTCAACAGCACCGCAAATGCCTGAAAAGGTTCCAAAACCAGGATCTCTTCCTCCACGATCTCGGTAGCTCTGCTTACCTTCCGGACTCTTTCTTCTGTCACTTCACCGATAACCCGTGTGCACAAACCTGGCCCCGGGAAAGGCATCCTTTTATACAGTTCTTTGGGAAGCCCCAGAGCCTTAGCCACCTCTCTCACCTCATGTTTAAAGAGTTCCTTTAACGGTTCTATGACCCTGAACCCATATCCTTTTTCCGAATCGATACCGATCTGTTCCAGGATATTATGCTGTGTCTTGACACCGCCTTTGGTCTCGATGATATCAGCGGCAATAGTCCCCTGGATTAAATATTCGGCTTTGCTTTTAAGCACAGCTTCTCCAAACACCTCATAGAACTTATTTCGAAAAGCTCTTCTTTTATTCTCAGGGTCTGTGAGGCCCCTCAGCACAGAGAAAAAGTCGCTGCGCGCATTGATGACCTCCACCTGAATCCCCAGACCCGAAAAGACATGGGATACATATTTGTCTTCATCCTCTCTCATCAGGCCATCATCAATATAAATGACATCTAGCCGGTCCCCCAGTGCCCTGTGCGCCAACACCGTACACGTGGAACTGTCCACGCCTCCGGAAAGAGCAGAGATGGCTCTCCCTGAACCTACGGTGTCCTTGATCTCAGTGACTTTTTGTTCGACAAACTCTTTTACTTTTAAATCCAATACGCCCTCCTTAACAACCCGGGCCATCCATAAAAGGGCTTCCCTTCCCGCCCTTTCTTACGCTCGTTCGCTGGAAGAGAACCGTTTTGACCCATGAATGAACCGGATCAATTCTTTTTGTATTTTAAAATATATTTTTGATGCTCTTGCTCAACTTTGCTTTCCTTTCTGTCCCCTTCATAAACGGTCTCAGTACCCTTTTCTTTGTCTTCTGTATATCTCAATCTGTCCGTAACCGAATGTAAAGGCCAATCCCGCTAAAAAAGCCACACAAAAGATTGGTTTTATGAGATCTCCCATTTTCTCCCCCCTTTAAACCGGACCGTATCGGCAAACCAAAAAGCCCGGTGGTGAGGGTAGGGCTCGCCCTGCTGCAGAAGCATATTCATACCGAACAGACTTTTCAACGGCCAGTAGTGAGGAAGGTCCAGGGCTTCCGATGGGGATAGTCCAGCCACTTATTGGCTTCGTCATCGCTAATGAACCTCTCTTCTTGAGGGTCCCACTTAAGCGTACGCCCTAATTTCATAGCAATATGGGTCATCACGCATACCGTGTTCGAACGGTGTCCCACTTCCACAGGCGCTGCCGGGTCTTTCCGGGTACGCATGCATTCCAGAAAATTTTTCATATGGTTTGTGCTGATATAAAGCTTGACCTCATCCTCCTTTGTTTCCTGACGAAGCAGATTTTCATCCGATGCTTTGATAGCTCCGCGCTGAACAAAGACCCAGCCTTTGGTGCCTTCAAATCGGACACCCGCAGGGTCGCCGGTCTCCATGATGAGCCGCACGCCGTTTTCATACACAGCCTCTGCCTTAAATGTGGTGTGTACGTCAAATAAGCCCCTGTCAGGAAATTTGGCTTCAGCTTTGATCTCTACAGGACCTGAGAGTTCTGTCGCGTTTCCCCACTGGGCGATGTCATTCATATGTGACCCCCACCCCGTGATCATCCCCCGGCAGTACCCCTCGATCTGAAGCCACCCGGGTCTAGAGTAATCCCGCTGGGGATGGACCCTGTCCTCTGTAAAAGGAGCCTCTGTTGTAGGCCCCATCCAGAAGTCATAATCAAGATTCTTCGGCACCGGCATGGGCTGGGGAACTCCGTCGCCCTGGTCTTCAGGGAGCCAGACATAAATGGTGTGAAGCTTTCCGATCCGCTGGTTGCGCACGAGCTCACAGGCTTTAAGGAAATAAGGAGAGGAACGCTGCTGGGACCCGACCTGAAGGACCCGGTTGTTCTTACGCACAGCCTGCACCAACTTCCGGCCTTCGGTAATGGAATAGGTCAGGGGTTTTTCAAGATAAATGTCCTTGCCCGAACGGGCCGCTGCCACCGCATGAAGCGCATGCCAGTGATCCGGTGTCACTATCAACACTCCGTCAATATCTTCCCGTTGGAGAAGGCGGCGGAAATCAGGATAAGCCTCGCATCCTTTGTACTTCCCTTTTCCGAGCTCTTTGGAATAAATCTTATCTACAAGCCACTGGGCATCCTCTCTGCGGTGGGAATCCACATCACACACAGCCACGACCCGCGCTCCCACCTCCAGACCGCGGTATATGAGTTCCTGCATATCCCCCTGCCCTTGACGGCCCGTTCCGATGCATCCCATGGCCAGTGTGTTGCTGGGGGCTGAAGCACTAAAAATCCTGGATGGAACAATCATGGGCGCAGCCGCTGCCACCGCAGCCCCTTTCAAAAAGTCCCGGCGTGTGATCGAACCCTGCCTATTACTCTTGGACATAATCCCTCCTTTATCTGTATAATGCGGATTTTATCGCTTTAAAAAAGGGTTATTCTTTGAATCTTTCAAGCTCTTTTTTAAAAGGGGGTATGACCTCGAACAGGTCCCCGACCACTCCAAAATCCGCGACCTTAAAAATCGGGGCCTCCGGATCTTTGTTGATCGCTACAATGAATTTCGAAGAAGACATCCCGGCAAGATGCTGAATGGCTCCGGAAATACCCACGGCTATATAGAGACTGGGAGATACGGTTTTTCCCGTCTGGCCGACCTGGTGCTGGTGATCCACCCATCCTGCATCAACAACTGAACGGGAACTGCCCAGAGAGGCATTGGGAAATAAGGCGACCAATTCTTTCAGCAAACTGAAATTTTCAGGCCCTTTCATGCCTCTGCCGCCTGAGATAACGATGTCTGCCTCTGTCACATCGAGCTCAGCGCCTTCTTCTCTTTTCACTTCAACTACCCGGTCTTTAGCCTGGTCCTGAGAAGCCGCCGGTTCCTTCTTGATGACTTCTCCCTTTTCAGAAAGAGGTTCAATCAAGGGAAACACATTCGGCCTGAGCGATACGATCCATGGTTCTACGGAAAACTGAAAAGAAGCAAACGCTTTGCCTGCAAAGATAGGTCTCACCGCCTCAAGAACAGAATCATTTACAGCGGTCTTGGTGCACTCAGTGGCCACGCCCACATCCAACTTTGCTGCCAGCCTGGGAGACAAATCTTTTCCCATGGCAGTCGCAGAAAAAAACAAGGCTTTTGGCTTTATTTCATCAACAAGGCCTGCTAAAACCGATGTATAGAGAGAAGAGGAATAGTTCTCCAACAGGGGGCTCTCAAGCAAATAGACCTTAGAGGCTCCGTATTGACCGGCCTCTTCAGCAAACGCTTCCAGATCTTTTCCCAAGAATACGGCTCCCAGGGCCTCGCCTATGTCATCCGCCCGTCTTTTAGCTTCGGACAAGGCTTCCAGCGAAGACTTCTTTATCTTGCCCTCTCTGATTTCCATATATGTAAGTATCATTGTCTCCTCCTATATTATTTTGGCTTCATCATGCAGGAATCGAACCAGCTGTTTGGCTGCTTCTTCCGGCTCTTCTTCGATCTGTTTCCCTGCTTCCTTGGTAGGAGGCGGAGACATCTTCACTAATTTCAATCTGGATTCAAGTTCCGACTCTTGGATCCCAAGTTCTTGAAGAGAGACAACGGGCACTTCTTTTCTTTTGGCCGCCATGATGCCTTTCAGTGTTTCATACCTGGGTTCGTTAAGCCCTTTCTGCGCACTGATAACCGCAGGAAGAGAAAAAGTGACTTTCTCGACCGCTCCTTCTATTTCCCTGAAGGCGGTACCGGACCCCTCTTCCAGTTCAAGTTTCGTGACAATATTGACCTGCGGCCAATCCAGTAAACCAGCGACCATTGAAGGGATCTGCGCGTTATCCGTATCAATGGACTGCTTCCCGAACAGCAGCAGACTGTAATCCGGAAATTTCTCCTTGACTACCAGGGCTATGATCTTGGCCGTCCTTAGCCCATCATAGGTCTCTCTTTGTTCGTCTTTTATCAAAAGAGCCTCATCCGCACCCATGGCAAGCGCTTTTTTTAGGGTGGCTATAGACCCATCAGGCCCTACCGAAACAACCTGGACCATTCCCTCTTTAGATGCCTTTATCTGCAGGGCTTCCTCCACAGCATACTCGTCGTACGGATTCATGACAAAATTCAGGCCTTCCGTATCGATCCGGTTTTGGCTGTGGTCGATTTTAATTTTGGATTCCGAATCAGGAACCATTTTTACAAAGACAAGTATATTCACTTAAAACCTCCTTATAAATCTGAATAATCTATAAAAAAAATGGCGATGCTTTTATTATCATTTTGTTTTCTGCGATTTGCAAGATTTTTTCAAGAACACTTAATAAAGTATTTTTATTGTTCATGTTTTAAACCTTAATCGCCGTTTTTTTTATAAGAGGCGAGCCGATCTCACAGCATCTACATTGTTGCAGGGCATCCGCAGTGAAGGACCACTGCTTAATGTCATCACGAGGAGTGGAGCGACGTGGTGATCTCACGATGCTTCGTTTCACAATGAGATTGCCGCACTCCCTAACAGTTGTTCGCAATGACGCAGCAACCTCGACTCGTTCATCATTCAGGTAAAACATCTCATATACAAGTCTTGATGATATTAAAGGTTGGATTAAAGGTCAATCAGATAAATAAACAGGAATGTCAAGATGCGCTCTATTCCTGAAAACGTTTAAACACAAGCGTACTGTTTGTCCCCCCAAAACCAAAAGAATTGCTTAAAGCATAGACCAGCTCTGCATTCCTGGCTTTATTGGGGACATAGTCAAGATCACATTCAGGGTCAGGATTTTCATAGTTAACGGTCGGAGGGATAACTTGGTTTTTAAGCGCCATTGCGGCAGCCGCTGTCTCAAAACCTCCTGCAGCCCCCAGCATATGTCCTGTCACTGATTTGGTCGAACTTACGGGAATATCATAAGCACGGTCTCCAAAAACTCTTTTTATCGCAAGCGTCTCGATCTTATCATTCCATGGAGTGGAAGTTCCGTGCGCGTTGATATAACCGATATCCGAAGGACTCACTCCTGCATCACCCAGTGCTCTTTTCATGGACCTGCAGGCTCCATCTCCGTCCGGACACGGGGCGGAAACATGATAGGCATCTCCGCTCATACCATAACCAACAATCTCTGCGTAAATAACGGCATCTCTTTTCAGAGCTGAACCCAGCTCCTCAAGCAGCACAATCCCTGCCCCTTCTGCTATGACAAACCCATCTCTTTCTTTATCAAACGGCCGAGAGGCCTTATCCGGGGCATCGTTCCTAACGGAAAGGGCTCTCATGGAACAAAAACCAGCTAATCCCAAAGGCGTAATAGGCGCTTCACTGCCTCCGGCCAGCATCAAATCCGCATCTCCTCTCGCAATGATCCGGTATGAATCCCCTATGGCATGCGTGCCGGTGGAACACGCTGTGGCACAAGCCGAATTAGGTCCTCCTGATTTAGTGCGTATCGAGACCTGTCCGGACGCCTCATTAATAACCGTTGCAATCAAAAAGAAGGGAGAGACCCTTTTAGGCCCTTTGCTTAATAGGACCTTATGGTTTTCCTCTATGGAACTGATCCCCCCTATACCTGAGCCAATATAGACACCTGCCCGATCCCCCTCAAGTTGAGATCTTTTGATCTGAGAGTTCACGATGGCCATTTCAGCGGCAGCCACGGCATATTGAATAAAAGGATTCATCTTTCTGGCCTCCTTTTTTTCAATAAAATCCATCGAGTCAAAGTCTCTGACCTCCCCGGCAATTTGGCTTGAAAAGGCCTCCGTATCGAATTTGGATATCCGTGTGATCCCGCCCTTACCCGCTTTCATGGATTCCCAGTTCTTCTCCGCACCAACCCCTAAAGGAGAAACAATACCGATGCCTGTTATAACAACACGCCTGAGATGAGCCATCGTGATAGGACAGAAAGGTTCTATTTATATCTTTTTTATTTTTACTTTACTTTTTCCAAAACAAAATCAATGGCTTTGCCTACTGTATCCAGCTTCTCTGCCTCTTCATCGGGAATATCCAGCTCAAACTCATCTTCCAGAGCCATAATCAACTCCACAGTATCAAGAGAATCAGCACCCAAGTCATCTATAAAAGAAGCCTCTTCCGTAACCTGATCTTCACTTATACTGAGTTTGTCAGAAACGATTTCCTTTACTTTGGCTAATAACTCTTCTCTATCCATCTTTTCCTCCTAAATTATTTATTATTTAAAGAAGATTTTACATAAGCATCCCACCGTTTACACTGATAACCTGTCCGGTAATATAGGCAGCCTCCTCTGAGAGCAAGAACCGAACTGCCTGAGCGACTTCCTCAGGCTTGCCAAATCTCTTCATCGGGATTATAGAAATGAAGTCTTTCTTTACAGATTCTGGAAGAGATTCCGTCATGGAAGTGGCGATATAACCAGGGGCCACAGCATTTACGGTCACGTTTCTGGCAGCGACTTCCCTGGCTAATGACTTGGTAAAACCAACAACACCTGCTTTAGACGCTGCATAGTTAGACTGTCCGGCATTCCCCATCAAGCCCACAACAGAGGATATGTTGACGATCCGCCCGAAACGGTTTCTCGCCATAGAACGAATGGCCGCCTTCGAAAAATTATAAACACCCTTTAAATTAACGGCTATGACCGTATCCCAATCTTTTTCTTTCATCCTCATCAACAACGCGTCTCTTGTGACACCGGCATTATTGACTAGAAAATCAATTTTTCCGTGTTGTCCGATGATCCTCTCAACCACACTATCAACCTGGTCTGACTTGGATACGTCTATGATGTATGATGCCGCTTTCCCCTTATTCTTTTTTATTCTGTTTACCACCTCTTCAGCTTTTTCTTTTTGCACATCTATGACTATGACTTCGGCTCCATGTTCGGAAAGGTCCCATGCGATAGCTTCTCCTATCCCCTGAGAGGCACCTGTGACTACAGCCACTTTTCCTTTCAGACTCATTTAAGCCTTAGCTCCTATCAACGCCTTTTTATGCGCATCTAATCTTTCAAGTATTTTTTCCTGAACTTTGCCTTTCACATAATCCCTTGCAAGCCTTACTGCATTTTTGATGGCAACAGGATTAGACCGTCCATGGCCCACTATACAGACTCCATTGACTCCCAGAAGATACGCTCCTCCGTATTCCGCATAATCCATCTTTTTGTAAACTTTTTTCAGATGTCTCTTCATGAGAAAAAATCCGATCTTCACAAATATGTTCTTCATTATTTCAATACGCGCCATGCGTGCAAAGTTCGATACGACCCCTTCACTTGTCTTTAAGGCGATGTTCCCGGTGAACCCGTCACTTACAATCACATCAGCCTTCCCCGAATAAATGTCTTTCCCCTCCACATTGCCAATGAAATTCATGTGAGAAGAGCTCAACATCTTATTGACCTCCCGTGTCAAGATGTTTCCTTTGTTCCCCTCCTCACCAATGCTCATTAGAGCAATTTTAGGATTATCGATTCCCATAACCGCCTTCATGAACACTTCCCCCATCAATGCAAACTGAACCAAATGGTTCGCACTGCAGTTTGCATTGGCTCCCACATCGGTAAGAAGAGTCACTCCTTCTAACGTAGGGACAAGCAGGGCTAAGGCCGGTCTTTCCACTCCGGCCAGGGCTCCTAATTCCTTTTTTGACAAATAAACCACTGCCCCGGTGTTTCCCATGCTGACAAAAGCGTCTGCTTTTTTATCCTTTACGAGATTCAGCCCGACAAGTATGGAAGACTTGCTTTTTCTGCGGAAAGAAAGCAGCCCTTCTCCCATCCCAATGGATTCAGCCGCATTGACAATGGTGACATCTTCCTTCCCGTTGCCGATGTTTTTCAGCTCTTTCTTGATGACGTCTTCCGCTCCGACCAGGAGAACTCCCAGATCATACTCACGGGAGGCGCTCACAGCTCCCTGTACGGCCACTCTCGGGCCGTAGTCTCCTCCCATGATATCTACCGCTATCTTCATGAATCCTCCCGCCGTTACTCTTCAGCTCCCTCGATCACCTGGCGCTCTTTATAATACCCACAGTCAGGACAGGCTCTATGCGGCATCTTTGGATTCCCGCAGTTGGGACATAATGAGAGAGACGGCACTTTAAGGGCATGATGGGCCCTTCTCTTGTTTTTTCTCGAATGTGAATGTCTTCTTTTTGGATTAGCCATTTATCTGTTATCTTTCAAAAATATTTTTAACATTTCAAACCTGGAATCATTTTTTCTCACATCACAGGAACAGCCTTCCTCCTTTATATTCTTCCCGCAAATAGGACATATTCCAGGGCAGCCCTCGGAACATAAAGGACGGGACGGAAAAGTCAAGTTCAACTGTTCCAATATAATCTTTCTTAAGTTGACTTTTCTGTTATAATAAAAATTCTTCAGTAAATCCTCAAGTTCCAGTTGTTCCTTTTCATCTTCAAGCTCCTCCGGTAAATAAGCCAGGTCAAAATGAGAATCAATAGGAAGTTCAAACGGAGAAAGGCAGCGGCAGCAGATAAGACTTATGGTGGTTTTTATCTTTCCCTTTATCAATATCTCATCTCCTGCTCTTCTCAGCGCGACTTCCGTATGAACAGGTTCAAGAAACACAGCTTCTTCCTCTACTAACTCCGAATTAAAAAACTCGAAATCTCTTTTTATCTCGAGCCCTTCAGGCGGCAATCTGTCAATATCAATCATCATTAAACAATTTCCCAAAAAAAGTTATCCTATTATAACATTTCACCTTTCTTTGTCAATAATCACAAACAGGGGGAAAAGTGCTTGAAATTACAGCCCATCAGTGTATAATATATTTACCAAAATAACACAAAATGGCCGGACTGAATACAGATATCAAACGAAATAAAGTCGATTATCACATCCAAACAGAAGACAAAGGAAAAGGTCTTAATTATGTGGAGACCGTTATCTTCAAATCCGGGAAAGTCCTTTCCTCTCGAAAGTCATTCTACGCAACCCTCTTGAACAACCCGGACCTCAAACAGAAAATACAAGAATTGATAGAAAAGCAACATAACGAATGCCTCCAGGAAATATCAGCCGGAAAATTCGATCATCTTTGATTCCTTGCTAACTCCTGACTGTTTCATTTACAATATCCTTAAATGGATAAAATTTTTCTTATTGATGGAAACTCCCTTCTCTACCGTTCTTATTATGCCATCCGCCATCTTTCGAACTCCGAAGGCTTTGCCACGAATGCCATATACGGATTCATACAGACGATCCGTAAGCTCATGGAAAAAGAAAATCCCAAATATTTGGGTATAGCCTTTGACTCCAAGGGGCCCACTTTCCGTCATAAAATCTTTCCTGATTACAAAGCCCACAGAAAACCCATGCCGGAAGACCTCGTCCCACAGCTTCCTGTGTTAAAAAAACTCCTTAAAGCATTCAATATCAAGATGTTTGAAGAACAGGGATTTGAAGGCGATGATATCCTGGCTTCGTTAGCTAAAAAAGCGTGCGGAAAAAATGTGCTGGCTGTCATTGTGACCACTGATAAGGACCTTTATCAAGTTGTCAGCGACTCCGTGATAATTTACAATGTCGCCAAAGAATCATATATGGACAAAAAAGCCGTTGAAGAGAGTATCGGTGTTCCCCCGTCTAAAGTCAAAGACCTTCTCTCACTCTGGGGGGATGCCACAGACAACATCCCCGGAGTCAAGGGGGTCGGAGCTAAAACAGCGAAAAAGCTGCTTCAAGCTTTCGGGTCTCTTGACAATCTTATCAACGACCCTGAAAAGATAAAAAACCCAAAGCTTAAAGAGAAAATTAAAAAAGGCAGAAAGGATATTGATATTAGCCGCAGACTCGTATCCATAAACACAGATATGCCCATTGAATTTAATTTGAATGACTTCACTCTAACTGAACCGGATTACGAGGAATTGATCCCCCTCCTTGAAGAACTTGGATTCTCAAAACTGCTTTTTGAGTATACGGACAAAATCACAGAATCCAAAAAAGAATACGCCCTTATTTTAGATGCGCGTGGCTTGGACGACCTGATCGCTCAAATAAAAAAATCGAAAAAAGTCTCCATTGATACGGAAACCAACAGCCCTAATCCCACTGAGGCAGACCTGGTCGGCATTTCATTCTCCATAAAACCCCATCATGCCTTTTATCTGCCCTTACGTCATGATTACCCGGGGGCTCCCAAACAGCTGCCCGTAAAAAAAGCTCTGAGCCGACTGAGTGAAATTCTCTCAAATCCGGACATAAAAAAAATCGGCCAAAATATTAAATATGACTGTATCGTACTCAAAAGAGAGGGAGCGCCGCTCAGAGGAATAGACATAGACACCATGATCCTTTCCTATCTGTGCGAACCGAACCTGGGAAAGCACAACCTGGACTCGCTCGCCCTGAAATATCTCCACGTTAAAACGACCCCATATCAAGACATAGCGGGCAAGGGAAAAGACGAGGTCACACTAGATAAAGTGGATGTCAACAGAGTCATGCCCTACGCATGTGAGGATGCGGATATAGCCCTTCAACTGAGCTCTGTTCTGATGGAAAAGGTCAGAGAAAAAAACCTCACCCGTTTGTACCATAACATCGAACAGCCATTGATAGAGGTGCTGACTGATATGGAGATATGGGGAATCACAGTCGATCCTGATGTTCTCAAAACTCTATCCGAGGAGCTTGCAGAAAGCATAACCCGCTTAGAGAAACAAATATATGAACAGTGCGGTGAAAAATTCAATATCAACTCTCCCCAGCAGCTGGGAGAAGTCCTTTTTGAGAGGCTCTGCCTTCCTTCCTCAAAAAAGACAAAAAAAACAGGCCGTTTTTCTACCAGCTTCAGTGTTCTGGAAAATCTCTCATCCAAATATCCTGTTGTCAAAGACATCCTTGAGTACCGGCAGCTTTCCAAGCTTAAATCCACTTATGCTGACGCACTCCCAAAACTTATTAACAAATCCTCTGGCCGGATCCACACCTCCTACAACCAGACCATCGCCTCAACCGGAAGGCTTTCCTCCAGTTATCCCAATTTACAAAATATTCCCATACGGGGAGAATGGGGAATCCGTTTTCGCCAAGCCTTCATACCATCACCGGAGCATCTTTTTCTTTCGGCAGATTACTCCCAGATAGAGCTGAGGGTTCTGGCTCATCTGTCTGAAGACTCGGAGCTTATAAAAACCTTTGAAAATGACAGGGATGTTCACAAAGAAACCGCTGATAAAGTTTTTGGGAAAGAAGCCTCCCTTTTTCGCGATGAGTTCCGGAGAAGAGCCAAAATAATCAATTTTAGTATCATTTACGGCACTTCCCCTTTTTCACTCGCCAGGCAGTTAGAAACATCCACTTCAGAGGCCAAAAAATTCATCGAGCTTTATTTTGAAAGATATCCCAGGGTCATGGCCTTCCAGGAAGCCTGTGTCAAAGAGGCAGAAGAAAAAGGCTATTCAGAAACCTTGTTTGGGAGAAAAAGACCCATACCGGAACTCAAAAGTAAAAACAAGACCATCCATCAAGCCGGACGAAGGATTGCTTTAAATACCCCCATCCAGGGCACGGCTGCGGACTTGATGAAAAAGGCCATGAGAGACATTTGGGAAGAAATAAGAAAAAACAAACTGAAATCCAAGGTCATTCTCCAGGTCCATGACGAACTGGTATTTGAAGTGCCGGACGTTGAACAAAAGCTGATGGAACAAATCGCTAAAGAAAAAATGGAGAAGGTACTCCCTTTAAAAGTCCCTCTCAAAGTTCATCTTGGCTGGGGCGTGAATTGGGCTGAAGCCAAATAACCTATTTCAATGATAAATCATAGGTCTTTTTGATAGATCCTGTACTTTTTATAAATCTGGCCTCCCACCCTTTCCATCTCGGCCCGGACTCTTACATTGGACTCCATCTCATGATGGGTATCCATGACCTTCATTCCCGCTTCATTGGCGCTCATCAACATATTGATCGCCATCATGGCATCAAGCCCGCGCCCCCTGTACTCTTCCTTAACGCCGCCCAAGAGGAGGTCGAGCTGCTTCGTTTTCTTGATTTCTCTCATGATCTTGATAAGACCAAAAGGGAAAAGCCGTCCTTTGGCCTTCCTGATTCCTTCAGCCGGGTTGGGCATACCAATGACAAAGGCTACCAGCTCATCATTATGTAAAACACCCTTTACAAATCGAGCGTCAAGAAGGGGAAGATACCTTTTTGCCAGGTCCTGCATCTCATCTTCTCCCAATGGAGTGTAACCGTAGATACCGGTTGTAGAGTAGCATTCATTCATTAATCTCAAAACAGGTTTAACCCAGGGCTTAAATTCTTTAGTTTTTGTAAACTCCAGTATCTTAAATCCTCCCCTCCGCTTCAGCCTCTTATATATCCTTTTATAAAACTCGGGAATCTCTTCAGGGACGTCGATCTTATAGACCACGTAGTCTATATCTTTCTCATACCCCAACTCTTCCATAAAAGAAGGCATCCATTTGAAATTGTAGTAATTGGGCACTGTGGCTGCGCTGTCAAACCCTTCAATAATGAATCCTTCAGGGTCTTGATCCGTAAATCCGTAAGGGCCTATGACCTTCTTCATTCCGTGTTCCCGGGCCCAGTTTTCAATATAACCCAACAACGCTTTAACGACTTCTTTGTCCTCCCGGCTCTCCAGGTACCCGAATCTTGCGGTCTTCTCGTTTCTGAAGTCATTATAACGCTTATTGATGATGCCCATTATCCGGCCCGCACATTTATTATCTTTATAGGCAAGGCAGAGAACCGTATCACAGTAAGAAAAGGCTTTGTTCTTTTTGGGAGAAAAATACTTCCACTCATCCATATATAGGGGAGGGACCCAATCCTCATGTCCCTTATGAATCTTTTCGGGAAGGTATATAAATCGTCTTAAATCCTTTTTTCCCTTGACTTCCTTGATCTCTATTCCCATTTTTATCCCTTCCTCGTCCTGGTTTTTTTCCCCTTATTATACAACAATCCCGTATTTTGCAAAGCAAAAAACTGCTTCCTAAGGCGTTTCATATTTTCTGTTGACAAGCCCGACTAATAATTAATACACTTTATAGTCAAATTTAAACAGAGAATTCTATGAGAAAAAAGACTTTTCCCCGCGGCACCCACCCCCCTGAATACAAACACTATACAGAAGGCCAGAAACTTGAGGAACTGGAACCGCCCGAAAAGGTATTCATCCCTCTCAACCAACACTTCGGAAAGCCGGCTGACCCGATTGTCACAAAGGGAGAAGAGGTGCTTCTCGGACAGAAAATAGGAGACAGTGACGAGCTGTTCTCCGCAACCGTCCATTCCAGCGTCTCAGGTAAAGTCCTGTTTGTCAAAGAACACCCCCATCCGCTCGGATCTCCGGCCCAGACCGTCATCATCGCTAATGACGGAAAGGACACGCCTCATCCGGACACAAAAGGGACGAAAGACCCCTTTTCTCTCAAACCTGAAGACATCCGCAGTAAAGTGAGGGAAGCGGGAATCGTAGGCATGGGCGGGGCTGCCTTTCCCACCGCTGTTAAACTCTCTCCCCCTAAAGGAAAAACTATCGACACGGTTATCATAAACGGATGTGAATGCGAACCCCTGCTGACCTCTGATTACAGACTGATGCTTGAGTATACCGAAGACATCATAAACGGAGCGGAACTGGTCCGGGCGGCAGCGGAAGCCAAGAGAATTATCATCGGGATCGAAGATAACAAACAAGATGTTTTCGAACTTTTAAAACAAAAAATGAACGGTTTCCCCGGAGAAGCCGCTCTCTTAAAAACCAAATATCCACAGGGAGCGGAAAAAAATCTTATCTATGCCCTGCTGAAGCGTGAAGTCCCCAGGGGAGGCCTTCCTTTTGATGTGGGGGTGGTGGTACAGAATGTGGGAACCGCCAAAGCCGTGTGGGATGCCGTATCCTCCGGCACACCCCTCTATGAAAGAGCGGTGACCCTTTCCGGACCCGGACTCAAAGAGAACAAAAATCTGCTCATCCGCATCGGCACTCCTTTCAAGCATGCCGTTGAATACTGCGGCGGCTTAAAAGAGGGGGCGAATACGCTCGTTATGGGAGGCCCTATGATGGGCCTTGCCCAATGGAACCTTGACACTCCTGTCATAAAAGGGACATCAGGGCTCATTGCATGGGAAGAAGAAGCGTTTCCCGAGGAATTTCCGTGCATCAGCTGCGGGCGCTGTGTGAGCCACTGCCCGATGGGACTTGTGCCCACCCGGCTGATGGATTATTCAAGGCACGGATTTTACGAAGATGCCGATAAATGGGGCGTTCTTGACTGTGTGGAGTGCGGCTGCTGTCAGTATGTGTGCCCTGCCAAAATCCCCCTGGTCCACTGGATCCGGCTCGGCAAGAACGCTGTCACAAGTATGAAACGAAAAAAGAAAAGCTGATGAAAGAAAACACTTTCATTCTAAAATCATCCCCTCATTTCAGAGACAAAGACTCTGTATCAAAAATAATGTATGCGGTCGTTATAAGCCTCCTTCCAGCGGTGGCTGCCTCCGTTTACTTTTTCAGGCTGAAAGCGGCTCTCATTTATGTCACCTGTGTGGCCACCTGCCTTGTCACAGAAGCAATTTTTCTTAAAGTCAGGAAAAAAGACATCCGTTCTTTATGGGACGGTTCGGCCATCATCACGGGGCTTCTTCTGGCTATGACCCTTCCCCCTTCCCTTTCTCTGGATCTGGTGATCATCGGCTCTGTGATGGCTATCGCTTTGGGCAAACAGGTATTCGGGGGGCTTGGGTATAATATATTCAACCCTGCTTTGGTCGGACGGGCGTTTCTGCAGATCGCTTTTCCCGTGGCCATGACCACCTGGGTACCTCCGGAAACGCTTCAGGTCAACACCGCCACCTTTGCCACCCCGCTGGGAAATCTCAAATTTCTGGCCTCCATAACTGAAGGCTCTCTGACACCGCTCAAAGACCTTTTCTGGGGGAATGTCGGAGGATGCTTGGGAGAAACCTCAGCCATAGCCCTTCTCTTAGGAGCCCTCTTCCTGCTCTTCCGGAAAGTCATTGACTGGCGGATACCTGTGGGAATCATAAGCGCCCTGGTCGTGTTTACAGGCGTTTTCTGGATAACAAGCCCGGAAAAGTACACACATCCTCTGTTTCATGTACTGGCCGGAGGACTCCTGATCGGAGCCTTTTTTATGGCCACGGATATGGTCACTTCGCCGATAACTCCTGCGGGGGCTTGGATCTATGCCCTGGGGATAGGTTTTCTCATCGGGCTCATAAGATTGTTCGGAGGGTTCCCTGAAGGCGTCATGTTTTCCATTCTCTTTATGAACACCTTCGTTCCTCTTATAAACAGATACACACGTCCCCGGATCCTGGGAGAAAGGAGAGGTAAGGCATGAACCCTTCTGCCAGAATGATCGTCGTGCTCACCGCTGTAGGGCTGATCTCCGGAAGCTTTCTCTCCGTAGTCGGTCTTCTGACCAAAGAGAGGATCGCCATGAACCAGCAGCAGGAAATTCAAACCGCCATCAGCGAGGTCCTTCCCGAGACAAAGACCAGCCACAAAGTCTTTGAAGACGAGGCTCTGACCATATATGAAAGCAGGGATGAAAACGATAATCCGGTAGGATTTGCCGTATACGCCTCAGGCACCGGTTTCCAGGATATCATCACGCTGATGTATGGGATCGATCCTTCCTTTTCAAAAATAAAGGCCTTGACCATTCTGGAACAAAATGAAACTCCCGGCCTGGGAGCCAAGATCACCGACAGAACATCCTTCCTCAGGTTCTGGGAAGGCAGGAACTGTGAACAGCCGCTGTCTCTGCGCAAGCCGGCTGTGGAATCCCCCAAAAACCTGGCCTCCTCTGAAGTCAATGCCATAACAGGCGCTACGATCTCATCAGAAAAAGTCCTGGATATCGTCAATCTTTCCCTTGAAAAGCTAAAAGAAATAAAACAAAAAGGCGAACTTTCTAGCGAGGAAAAAAATGCCACCTAAAAAAAACATCGGAGCAGAATATCTCAAAGGCCTCTGGGATGAGAACCCGGTCTTCAGACAGCTGCTTGGAATGTGCCCCACTCTTGCTGTAACAAATGCGGTCATATACGGAATAGCCATGGGCCTTGCCACGGCCTTTGTGCTGATACTGAGCTCCCTTGTGGTATCGTCCATAAAAAAATTGATCCCCAACCAGGTGCGCATCGCAGCTTACATCGTGATCATCGCCTCCTTTGTCACCATAGCGGACCGGTTCTTAGCGGCCTTTCTTCCTCCCATATCCAAGGCTCTCGGCCCCTATGTGCCGCTGATCGTGGTCAACTGCATCATTCTGGGGCGGCAGGAAGCCTTCTCCTCCAGAAACACCATCGGCCGGTCCCTTATTGATGCCCTTGGGATGAGCACGGGCTTTGTTCTGGCGTTGTTACTGCTGAGCTCCATAAGAGAGATCCTGGGCTCAGGAACCTTTTTAGGCTACCCGCTGTTGGGAGCCTGGTTTAAACCGTGGACCATCATGATCCTGCCGGCCGGTGCCTTTATCACCCTTGGAGTACTTTTAGGGATCGCCATGTTAGTAGAGTCCAAGACCAAGGCAAGGAGCGCTTGATGGATATCTTGACCCTCTTTATTGCCGCCATCCTGGTCAATAATTATGTCCTTTATTACTTCTTGGGCATATGCCCTTTTCTGGGGGTCAGTAAAAAAATAGATGCGGCCTTTTCCATGGGGATGGCCGTGACCTTTGTCATGACGCTGACCGCAGTGGCTTCCTGGATAATCAACCACTGGATCCTGATCCCCTTCGGACTTGATTATCTCCAGATCGTCTCCTTTATTCTGGTCATCGCTTCTTTGGTGCAGCTTGTCGAGATGTTCATCAGGAAGATGAGCCCCCCTCTTTATCAGGCGCTGGGTATTTATCTCCCCTTGATCACCACCAACTGCGCTATTATGGGCCTGGCTCTTTTGGCTGCGTTGAAAAACTATGACTTTATAAAGACAGTTGTTTTTGGAGTGGGCTCCGGGCTGGGATTCACCCTGGCAATCGTCCTTATGGCCGGGATCAGGGAACAGCTGGACCGTGCAGACGTACCGGAACCCTTAAAAGGAGCGGGTATTGCTCTCATTGTGGCCGGGATCATGGCGCTTGCTTTTTCCGGCTTTTCAGGGATGATAAAGTAATGGAATTTTTGATACCTATTCTGACTTTAGGCCTTTTAGGCCTACTCTTTTCCATAGGCCTCTCCTTTGCTTACCAGAAACTCAAAGTGGAGGAAGACCCGAAAGTCGAAGCCATTTCTGAAGTGCTTCCCCAGGCAAACTGCGGGGGATGCGGATACTCAGGATGCCGGGCCTTTGCCGAAGCCGTGGCGCAAGGAAAGGCGGAAACAACCGGATGTCCAGTAGGCGGAGAAGACGTCTCTCAAAAAATTGCCGAAATCATGGGAACAGAAGCAGGAAAGGCCTTAAAAAAAGTGGCCAGGGTTCACTGCCGCGGCAGCACAAAGGCGGCCAGAGAAAAAGGAACTTATCTGGGAATAACCACCTGTCATGCCGCCCACATCATCGGAGGGAACAAACAGTGTGTGTACGGCTGTCTGGGATTCGGGGATTGTGTCAAAGCGTGCCCCTTTGATGCCATACACATGGGAGAGGAAGGCCTTCCGTTTGTGGACGAAGATAAATGCACAGCCTGTGGAAATTGTGTGGATGCCTGCCCCCGCAACATCATCGACCTCCAGCCAGTATCCCAAAACATCATGGTATTCTGCCGCTCTCTCGACAGCGGCGCCCTCGCTAGAAAGGCATGCAAAAATGCTTGTATTGCATGCGGCATCTGTGTCCGGGCCTGCCCGGAAGCTGTCGTGCTTGAGAACAACCTCGCTGTCATAAAAGACTATAAAAAAATAGACCCTGAGAAAATTCCGGCCATAGAAAAATGCCCGACTGATGCCATAGGGCGGATCAGAAATGAAGAGAACCATGAAGGATAAAGGAAAAATCATATCATTGAAAGGCTCTTTGGCACGTGTCGAACTGGACTGTGTTACAGGGTGCCAGCAGTGCGCAGCCCGGCACATCTGTTCAAACAAAGAACAGGGAAAAGGCCTTCTCAGTGTCTTGAATCCTGTTAAAGCGAGCCCGGGAGATGAAGTGACGATCGAAGTTCCTGAAGGCAAATACAGCAAAACACTTATTGTTTTGTTCGGCCTCATGCTGATGGCTTCTTTACTCGGCATGACTCTAGGGTCTGTGTGTGCAGGCTGGCTGTCTCTTCCCTCATATGCCGGAGGGATCATAGGTTTCTTCCTGGGCTTGATCGTTACGGGAAGCGCCCTTTTTTATCATTTCAAAAAAAACAAAAGGGACTTTTATCCGGAAATTATTGGTATAATAAGAGAAGGAGACTATCATGAATAGACGCCATTTCATTCAGGCTCTTGTTTCAGCCCCTCTGTTAAGCCAGTTCATACTCGGCTCTCAAAAAACACAGAATGCTTCTGAGATCCATCTGATATCCGACGATCCCCACCAGGTCCTTCCGGTCCTGCTTGAAGAGTTGAAAAGCTATGGCGTGAATTATAGAAAAAAGTTTGCTTTCCTGAATTCCTATCCGAATGAAAAACAGATGATACAGGAACTCCGGAAAAAAGGATGGGTTTTTTCTCCGCATCACACCGACTCTGACCTCTCTATCTCATTCAGGAGCCTCAAGCATAAGATCAGGCCTTCCTTTACCTTAGCGAGAGAAGGCGAAGTGTGGGATATCCGGTCCCAAAGGCTTCTCTCCCTGTGGAAGCAACTGAACAGCGGAGGCCCTCTTTCCTCCTTTCTGACCATCGCCTCTTTCAGGGGATCAAAGCACAGATACGCGGGAAGATCCCTTTCTGTTTTCAGCCAGGGTCAAAAGGTAGCCTCTTTGCCTCTTGATAGAAACAAAACAAAGATCTATAAAGGGAAAGAAGGGGAAATAGCGGTTTCCGTGAACAACGGAAAAGTATGGGTCAATGAATCCTCATGCCGCCATAAAATATGCTGCCTGACTCCTCCCATCTCCTATGCAGGGGAGCGTATTATCTGCGCCCCTAATCGTCTCCTTGTTGAAATCGACAGAACCATCCTCGTCGATACGTCCATTGGCTGAGTTTGAGCCGATGCAAGACCCAATAGAACCGCTTTTTGCGGGAATAGATGTTTCAACTCAAAGTTGCAAGCTAATAATCCTGGATACGGAAAAAGAAGAGGTCGTCTATCTTGACTCTCTGAATTATGACCGGGACCTCTCTGACTACAACACCCATAACGGCGCTGTACAAGGCCTCAAAGAGGAGTGTTCTGAATCAGATCCCCGTATGTGGATCGAAGCACTCGATGTCCTTTTCGCAAGGCTCAGGCAATCAAAGATCAACCAGAAAAATATTTTATGCCTATCCGTATCCGGACAGCAGCACGGCCTGGTATCCCTGGACTCAAAAGGAAAGCTCTCCAGGAAGAGAAGCAAGCTCTGGAATGATTTTTCAACAGCAGAGGAATGTTCAATCCTAACACAGGCAGTGGGTGGAAAAAAGGCTATGATCGAAGAAGTGGGAAACAGCCAGAAAACGGGTTACACAGCACCCAAAATCCTGCATATGCTGAGACATGAGCCGGAAAAATATGAAAGGACAGGCACTTTTCTGGTTGTTCACAATTACATCAACTGGTATCTCACCGGAGGCGTCAAAGTCATGGAGCCCGGAGACACTTCAGGGACCGCCCTGTGGAATCCAAAGACCGGAAAATGGTCGGAAAAAGTCATCCATGCCATAGAACCGGGGCTTAAGAAGAAACTGCCCCCGGTAACATCTTCCTGCGGCTCCATAGGTCTCGTCTCCTCTCGCCTTGTAAAAAAGTACGGCCTTTCTCCCCAGTGTAAAATCGATGCCGGTTCCGGAGACAACATGTACGGAGCTGTGGGAACGGGAAACATAAAACCGGGTCTTTTAACCGTAAGCCTGGGAACCAGCGGAACCGCTTTCACTATT
>CAZSZS010000019.1:0-17106 GCA_964611275.1 uncultured Eubacteriales bacterium | reverse complement strand
CCCATACGGACATCGTCTTATGCATATCGATGAACAGGCATCGAATTTTTACCGCAACCTCATTTCCAGCGCCGGCTATGCTGGCATCAAACCCGGCTGGGTACGCCTCAACCTGCATTACGTGCTATCTGAAGAAGAACTGGACTATATTATCCAGGCACTCAAATTCGCCCTCACATATGCCCATCGCTTCATTCCGCAATATGTTTTTGATATAAAAACCGGAGATTGGAAACACATTGATGCCGATGAAGACAAAAACCCCGCTGAACTTGATATTGATCGGGTCTATAAAACTCCCAGATTTAAGATAAAAGAGGAGAGTAATACTAAATATATCTTCAAAGAAAACATTAGGAAGGCATATGAAATCGCCCAAAAACTACCGGATGAATTTGGAAAAATCAACTTTGAACCTGAATTGAAAAATTTAGTCTATTTCCCGGTGAAGAACATTATAAATTATTCAAAACCTGAATGAGATATTATTTAAATCATTATTCTTGAAAATATCTGTATACCGCTAAAATGAAAATAATGATGAAAGCATCACCATTTTTTATGAATAGCTCAGGTTAGTCAGGTTAATTGAATAATCTGAGAGGCCCATTCGTATGTATTCTGGAGGATAAAATGATTGACAGTATAGAAAAAAATGATGTCACACCCATCTGCCCTCATTGTAGTGCCCCTGTTAATACAATAGGGTTGCGCCGAGTACAAAGCATATTGGGAAAACGATATATCTACTTCTGCCTCAAATGCAAAAAAGTGCTCGGCGTCTCCCACAGAAAAGGGTTCTGGATGGGATAAGAACAATCCTTGACTTTACAGGGAAGGATATTAAATTTCGGGTAGTCCAGTTACAAAATCATCAAGATCTATCCTTCACAAACAGGAGCGGGAATACGATATCGCTCAGACAACAGGGGATCCAGACTGCTAGAAACAAAAACACGAATATGGCAATATAGGAAAACCACTGTAACGTAGCTCCCACTGCCATGAGAATATGAAAAAGGGAAGACCATGTACTGAGCAGAACATGCCCGGCATGAGGGACCTTTGTGGATGGTCTGAAATAGGCAAATATGACTCCCACAACTGCCAGTGGGTTCACCAGCCACCATTTCTCAATAAATCCGATATGGATCCCGCGGTGAGGCATATTCAATAAGGTCTCACCTAAGAAAGGAATGATGGAATCACTGAGAGTGGCAATCCCAACAGATCCCACATAACCGATAAATAGTAAAACCCAGAGGTTGCACTGACCTTTAAGGCACTTTTTATTAAAACGCCCGCAGGTATGGAGTTTATAAATGGATGCTGTTACCATCGCGCTGAGAACAACATGAATGGGATGAAGAACATAAAAAATATTATAGGATATGTTCTTTGGCATTTTTAATGAAACAAAGATAACCAGAATACCGGTCAGTGCACCAAAACTGGTAAAAGGGATGTGGTGTTTGAGTTCTTTTGATATCTGTTTGATCATGGTTTGATGTTCTTATATACAAAAATTCAACTTATTTTGCATATCCAGCATACTATAGAAACCTCTTTCGTTGTATATCTAAAGAATATAAAAATGAAACGCTTCATGTCAAAATTATTCTCAGCGGATAATCAAAGCAGGGCTTCTTTTTGAACTGACAGAGATTGCCGTCCTTTTTTTATTGTGATATATTGAATTTTTCAAATATTGGTTGGAAAGTTTGAAAATTTTTAAACAACAAAAGGCCTAGGGAAAAGGTATCATATCATGTTTAACAACAATCCTAAAATAAAAATATGCTTGATTGTGATTCTGGGCGGGACCATCATGTTATGGTCTTCCTGCCGAAAAACCGAAAATGTAAAAGAGGAAGAGCCCCCCCGGATCGAAGAGAAAGTCAAAGAAAAAAAACCGGAACCAGCTAAAAAGGACGTCCCTTCCTCCCTTGCTCTTATCGATGAGGATGAAAAAGCCGGCCGCCTGGACAAGGACACGGCCTGGACACTGAGGTTCCAGCGCTTGTTCGAACCAGAGAAACTCCCGGAAAAATACCAAAGTCCCCAACCCATTAAATGCGGCACCTCTGTGTTTAAAGCTTTTAACAGGGAGCGGGCGCAGCTGAAGCCGGAAACCATTGACCGTCTTCATCCCTACCTGGTCCGCCCCGACCATCCGGACAGCATCTTCAACCTGAAAGAAAACCAAGCCCGTGCCTCCCGGAAATCTTCTTCCGGATATTCCAACCTGCTGTTTGCACAAGAGGAAAAACGCCCGGAAGGCATGCTGCCGCTCGATGTATCGGATAAAATCCGCCTCTGGTATCCCAGAGGAAATGAGGGCGCTGCGGAGAGAGCCCGACAGCTTCTGAACGATTATGATATGTACAACAGATTCCTGGATATCATGAAAAGGGAACCTCCTTCGGATGCTCTTCTTACCTTTGGAGATCGGAACAGGGATATAGGGGGGGACGGCCGCCTGGACATCTATCTGGTTTCAGCAACAGATGTCGAAGGAGATGACGGCTGGTGCAAGGTTGAAATCGACAGTTACACAGCTAACAGCCCCTCTCCGTCACATATCCTGATCGACGGGGGCCTCACCGGAGATGAGCTTGGTGCTACCCTGGCGCATGAGCTGTTTCATGCGTTCCAGCACGCATGGGATGCTTATGAGGACGACTGGTGGAGCGAAGCCACAGCCGTCTGGGCAGAGGATTTTATCAATTCCAAATGGGATACGGAACACGCTTATGTCGGCGATGCTTTCGATGAAGGCGATAACTCGCTCAGAACCCTTGATGATAATGCGGAAGATCATATGTACGGAATCTATATTTTCCCCTATTATCTCACCAAAGTGAGAGACCCAGACAATAACCATCTCATAGGAAAAATCTGGGCTTCCTGTGAAAGCCAAGTCGCCCTGGATGCCGTTGAATCCAACCTGTCCGCGGATTTCAAGGACATAATTAAGGAATTCGCTCTCCTGAATTATCAAGAAGTCCTGCTTCCCGATTGTGCTGACAGCTTCCAAAATTACCCGGAGCCACTGCTCACCTATTCTGAGCACGATGCCTGCAAAATAGAAATAGATAAATCAAAGCCTGTGACCATCAACATCCCTCCGCTGGGCGCCTGCTACATGGAGCTTAAAAACAAGGTCGCCAAAGACACGATGCCGCATGTCCTTATCGACCTCAGGGAAATCCTTAAGAATCCAGACTTGACCATTCAAGCCATCATCTCTGAGGAATATGAAGATAAACGATGCGAAGACTGGTCAGAGAAAGAAGAACGCTCCTTCTGCACAAATTTTGAGGAAGAAGATTTTAAATACCTCAAGCTGACCATCACCAACCATAACAGGCGGAACGTCCAGAAAGCCTCTTTCCAGATCTATGTGGATGCGGGAGAATGCCTTCAAACAGGCGCGATCGTGCATTTCAAAGACACCTATTACTACAAGCACTCCTCCAAAGGAGAAGAGACGATCCAAACTCACCACTATGAGGCCACGGTTCGATTTCCCTTTACCACCGAGGGTTTTTCAGCCAGCCCTCCCATGGCCCTTCCCGGATTAGGGCCTTATGGTTCAGCCACCTATCAATGCCAGACACCGGTTGTTCTCAGCTTCAAAGCCGAGGAAGTGTTCGAAAACAAAGACAAACGGGAAGTCAAGACCGGCTCCGCCCCTCAGGTCTTCACGCCGGGAATACCCCCTATGACCTTCACCCGGGAACAAGACCAAAAACAGTTCGCTATTTTTTCCCCTTTTCTTATTCCCTACTACTTTGACATTGAGACCAAAACCGTCACATTTGCCGTTATACCTGAAGTGGATATCCGTTACAACTGGGATGACGGCAAAAAGCGGACTCTGGCCTTAAGACCTGTCAAAGGGAAAAAAGTAAAACCTCCTGAGTCTGACATGGAAATACCCGAAGAATTCATCGTCACCCTCAGCAGTGGGGCTCATCACTTCGGGGGCGAAGGAAAGATCAGCGAAAGCCGCTCAACTGAGACCACCATTACCAAAATAGAGAAGGAGTACCGTTGGGAAATATTCCGGGGCAAAGCTCCGAACAAGAAAAATCCTATTTAAGAGACTCTACACAGACGAGGGATGGAAAATAACTTCGATTATCTTCCATTCCTCTCCTGTCTTTTCAAGCTTCCACTCAACCCTGCCTTCGAAAAGAGCCTGCTTCACTTCCTCCTTTTTTGACACAGCTGTTATGATTTGGAAAAATTTGATATCTGCTTTATTGTCACCTGCTTGTTCAATTGAAACATCCGATATAAATGAATCAAAACCAGAATAGGACCGAACCATGACTTCTGTTTTATTTTTTATGTCTTGAAAAAGATCAAGACTGCACTTTTTCTCATAAAACGCAATGAGGTTATTCCCGACTAGAGACTCTTTATACTGGTCAATGATGTTTTTTATGCTAGAAAAAGAATTTTCTTTTTTCAGCTGTCATTTTCTATCTTTGAATTGATTTTGGTCCATTCTTTATCAATAAATCCGCCACCTCCAAATTTCCCCACCGGCTGGCAATCATTAAAGACGTTACACCGTAGCTGTTTTTAGTATCGGCTTTAGCCCCTTGTTGGATCAAAAGCCGAGCCAGTTCTAATTGATTGTACTGTGCTGTGTACATAAGAGGAGTCCAAGTGCTTGCATCCTTACTGTTGATGCCCTTTCCCTGATAGATCAAGTCACGGGCTGTTTGTTCATCATGAGTTTTAATTGCATTATGCAGACTATAGGAAGCGCTCCCTATAAAAAACTGAAGAATAAAACAAAGGAGTATGACTTTGCTCTTACGGATAAAATTCACAATATCAGACATTCTTATTTCCCCTTCAATAAAAATCTCATTCTAATTTTCCTGGCTATTCGCTTTATTTTGCATGATCTGCTTATTTTGAGACTAGCTTTAACCTTAGTATAAAGAAGAGGCTTTTCAAGGAAAGAAAAAATCTATTTCACTATAGTTTGCTTTATATGGTTCTTTCTCTCTCTTGAATTCCCTGTTGACTTGTTCTGTTTCTTATATGTATGATTTGCGGCAGAGGAGAGGCACAAATGAAAAAAACAGGCATCCTGTTATTCGTTTTTCTTTGGATATTTCTATCTTGCTCCCAGTCCAGAGCTGACGAGCAATCCATTCAAGACACCCTAAACTCCATCATAAAGCGGCAGCAGACAGCCTGGAACGATCATAATATCGAAGGATTCATGGCTTATTACTGGCAGTCGGAAGATATGACCTTTCAATCCGGAGACCAGCGGCTTTACGGATGGGAGACTCTTTTGAACCGCTACAAAACAAATTATGCGGGAGAAAAGATGGGAACGCTCACTTTTTCCGATATAGAGATCAAAGTCCTCAGTGCGGACTCGGCTTACGCCCTAGGCCGGTGGATGGTCAAACAGGAAGATACGTCTGCCAGCGGAGTATTCACGATTATATTTAAACGCTTCTCTTCAGGATGGAAGATCATCCATGACCACTCCTCCTGAAAAAAAGGAACTTTCACCCTTTACTTTCGCTCCATTTCAATGGTATCGCGGCTTCCATCAGCCGTTTCCCAATATCCGCTCATTGTATCTCCGCTAACCTCCAGGGTAATCCATACCATCATGTCCTCGTATCCATCAAATATTGAGAAATTAAAACTCAATGTCCCCTCATCAAAACTCACATCATCTGCTTCCACTCCCTCTATCATGCCGAAAGTATCCGAAACGGTTACCTTATACACACCTTCTGTTTTCTCGATAATCAAAGTCAGGCTATCCTCACCCTGGTCAGGGACATAGGTCGTCCCTTCCCATCTTCCTGTTATATCCGCATCCTGGCAGAACAGTGCCACAGGAACCAGAGCGAGAATAAAAGCGAACAATACAAAAAAGTATGATGCCCTTTTCATCTGTCTCTCCTTTATTTTTATATAGACTTATCTTTTTCTATTCACTTTATTATACGAATTTCAATCATATAAGTTCCACTCAAAGTCTGTCTTTTTATGATGATAACAGCCTTTCCATGCGGTCAATGCACTGAATCATGCACCGGACCGTGTGATAGTTCACTTTCCACGAGTGGCTCATATGTTTCCATACAGGTTTTCCTTCCCTCGTTAAGAGCGGATACCATTCGCCGACCTTATGGTTGATCATTTTATTGAAAACAAATGCATGGACATTTTCATAAGCATCCCAGTACTTTCCCCCCCCCAAATAAAGGCATCCGTCCAGCATACCGATCATCACTTCAGCCTGCTGCCAGAATTCTTTCTCTCTGTCATACACACCACCGGCATGACTCCCTTCCACATAAACTCCCCCGTATTTCCAGTCAATACCGTTCTCCAAAGTATGGCCGAGCTGTTTCTTTATGATACCTAAATACGGTTTACGATCCAGCTCCATTATTTCAAAGGCATGCAGTAAAAGCCATGCGCACTCAACATTATGCCCGTAACTCGTGTTATCCTCAGAATGAACCTTGGCCTGAGTATCTCCGAATCGGTCCCATCCCCACACGATATCAAACTTGATCTGAGGGGCCTTTGTCCAATCCTTCCAAAACTGGGGTATCCCGGTCGCATATTCGGGATGGAGCATACGCTGTGTGAGAGTGTCTATCACTTCTTTAAGCTTTCTTAAATGAACTTGCTTTTTCGTGCATTCATACAGCGTGGTCAGTGCTTCCATAAAATGCATGTGAAAGTCCAGTGTCTTTCTGTCTCCTCCGCCGGAGCCGGGACCGCATAAGTCCCAATCCCTCTCAAACATCTCAAAATACCCGCCGAACATGGTATCAGTGGAATATTTTTGAATAAGGTCAAACACTTCTTCCGCATACTTTATCCCTCTTGGGTCACCTGTTGCCAAAGTGTATTCACTAAGAGCGTAGATGGAAAAGCTCAAACCGTAAAGGATCTTCTTGTCTGTTTTAATCGTCCCCTCTCGGTCAGCCATCCAGTAAAAACCTCCGTACTTCTCGTCCCACATCCTTTCAATCAAAAAATCAACTCCATGCCTTGCGAGCTTTCCGCACTCCCCATTCCCGTGCCCCGCCCGGTGAGCCGACGCCATGGTATAGATGGTGCGGGTCTGAGAAATCAAAGATTTTTCATCCTCCCCTGTATCCTGACCGTTTTCATCAAAATGCGTGACAAATCCTCCGTGAACACTGTCCAAACACCTGTCCATCCAGAAGGGAAGCAGTTCGTTTTTGAGATGATTTTCCGCTTCTTTTTTGCTTGAAAGGATTTTTTGTTTTGGCCATCTCTGTTCCTGATTCATTGTCATTTCTCCTGCCGCTTCACTCGTCTATCTAATTTTACCAGATAATTTCACTTTGACTCATATATTTTTTTGTGATATTCACTATAAAAAGGTTCATATGGAGGGAAACCTATGAAAAAAATGACAGCAGTTGTCGCCTTGATGGCCGTGTTTACGCTGGCCATATGCTTTATTATCCTAGGCTCCATTTCAGTCGAACTCATGGAGTCACTTGGAATCAACGAAGCACAGTTTGGTTCACTCGTCATGGGCTTATTCTTGACCGGCTGTATTGTCCAGCTCATAATCGGCCCTCTGGTGGACAAGCTCGGCTATAAGCCCATTGCTATTCTGGGATTCATCGTCACCAGTGCCAGTATGTTTCTCCTTGCTTTTGCCTCAAGTTTCGGACTGGCACTTATCGCCTGTATTCTTCTGGGCATAGGGGCGATGTCTTTGAACACTGTCGGCAACACCCTCATTCCAGTGGTCCTGTTTAAAGGCAAAGATCCGGCCAGAGCCAGCAATTTCGGAAACGCTTTTTTTGGTTTGGGGTATGTGATCACCCCGTTCCTTTTCGTATTTTTCCTGACCAATCTAGGCCTGACTTACAGCACATCACTGTCCATTCTGGGCGCACTGGTCCTTATTTTTCTCATTTTTGCCCTCACCACAACCTATCCTCAGGTCGCCACAGGATACAAACTCTCGATGGCCTTTAAGGTCCTGGGCAAAGGAGCTGTTCTGATCGCAGCGCTCGCTCTGTTCTGCTATATGTCTTTGGAAATATCCATGGGGACCTGGATCAGGACGCTTATGGAACAGCTTTTCGGTAAAAACAGTGACCCCAAGGCTGCATTCCATGCCGGCCTGGTCCTCAGCGGTTTCGGTGTGGCAATGATGCTGGGGCGGTTCCTCTCGTCCACTGTAAAAAATCTCACCGCCATAGGGACAAAAGTCATTTCTGTAATGGCTTTGATTTCCCTAGGAGCCATCATCCTTATGATATTTACCCACACTCCCTTTCTGGCCATTGCAGCCATTGTCATCGCAGGACTGGCGTTTGCTCCCATATTCCCGACTATCGTGGGAGTCACATTTGCCAAATTCGAACCAAGCCTTTACGGAAGCATATTCGGTATTGTTTTTGCCGTAGGCTTACTGGGTGCCACATTTGTTCCCAAGTTCATAGGAAACATGAGTGTGGGTAAAACAGTCCAGCAGAGCCTTCCCATTGCCGCTGTTATGGCAGGCATCTTACTCATTCTTGCTTTGATTATGGTACTGACGGCTAAGAAAAAGACATAATCCTACTTGCTGCTCTTGATATTGATACTCCCGCTTGTCTGGATGTAGACGGCTACGCCTCCCTTGGCTTGTTCAGCCTCGAGCTTTTGTGTTTGTGATTTTACATGATAAACCGGGAATTTCGAGGAGATCTTTCCTCCCGGAAATACAGAAATGACCACATCCGCATCTTCCGGAAGTGTGAGGATAACAGGCTCATAAGTTGTGATAAGCTCAATCCGGCTGTTCTCTGGCAGGTTCCTGATCTGCCCTATCTCTATCCGACTGCTGCTTCCATGGACCTCGATCGACCCGGATGTGCGGCTCAGCACCACACTTCCATAGGAATTTTTAGTGCTTACGTCTCCGGAGATGTCCTCGGCCTTAATACTGGTGGAACTTCCCTCAACCCTCAAATTTCCTCCGACCTTAAAGACTTCCACACGGTCGTAAGATGTGACGATGGAGGCATCTTTCTTTATGTCCGAAGCTTTAACACCGGCAGACTGAGAACGCACATCCAGCCACCCGCCGACACCGTCAACAACCACGCTGTTGTAGGAAGAAGCGATGGTAACGTCTCCATCGACTTCGCGGACAGAAACAGATGACGAAGGGCCCTCTATTTCAGCTGAACCGCGAATGTTCGAAAGAACAATGTTATCGTAGGAACTGCGTATGAAAGCGTCTCCACCGATATCATCCGCTGTTACGGCACCTGAGCCGCTCTTGACCCTGAGGATTCCTCCTACACGGGTCACTGATACCGGGCTGTAGCTGTTCTCTATATGGGCATCCAATGCGATATCCTTTGCGGTGACCTTACAGCTCGGACCTTTGACGGTAAGGCGCCCCTTTACTTCCTTTACATCGATTTCATCATATGAGGAAGTTATCTCACAGTCCCCCCCGACATTGTTTCCTGTCACTTTCCCGCTATTTGAGCTGATAGTGAGGCTCCCGCCGATAGTGTCAAAACGAACCGGTGCATAACTGTTCTCGACAGAAACATCGCCCTCTATGTTTTTTACCTCAACCGAACCGCTTGGATTATTGATGTTTACAGGGCCTTTGAAAACAGGAACCTCCACAGGACCGTAGCTGTTGCGGAGCTCGAGCTCACCACCGCATCCATCCAGCCTGACTTCTCCTGAACGGTTGAACACATGCAGATTTCCACTCACTCCTCCAATATGGATATTTCCGTATGCATTTTCCACTTCAAGGTTATGCCGGGCCGGGATGCGAATGGATAACCGGGCCGAATAAGACAATCTAATTATGAGTTTATTACCCCTGTAAAAGCGGCGGTAGATCCCCTTCTTTGGGGGTTTCCCAGGCTTGCGGAGTTCATCCATCGGAGAACTCACCCTCAGCCTGAGGCCGTCGGCATAAGGTTCAAGAAAAAGCTGTGTCTCGTCCAGGAAATATCTGACAATCTCCTCATCCTCATCGCTCACTTCGACCTTTGCCTCGACCGATACGGCATTTTCGTTTGATGTGGTGATCGTAATGTCAGCAGAGTACGTATCGATATAGAGCGTTTTTCCGGGTGCGGTGGATGCTGATTTGCTGAATCCCCGGGATTGTTTGTATTTAAAAACAGTGCCTGCCTCGGAAGAGGAGAGAGCCACTAGAAATACGCATATCCAAAGGAACGGGATTAACCGGCTGTATTTTTTCATATTGACCTCCTTGGTTTTGAGCCTTCATCCTCCAGATTCAAGACCTCAGCCAGGGTTTCTTTCTTTTCCTGGAGGGCGGCTATCAAATATCGACGGATATGGGCATTGGCAGGATTCAAGGCTAAAGCCTCCCGGCACTGCTCGATCTGGGCATCGATGGTCTCGAGACGGGTCCGATAGAGGAACACAAAATCCAGATTTAGATCGGCCATTTGGGGAAGAGCCTGTTTTTCCAGATCCTTGATGGCCCTCATATATTCCTGTTCTTTTTTCTCCACTCGAGCCAGAGCTTTCTCGGCCAGAAGACCAGAGGATGGTGCAGAGCTTTTTAAACCGAAGTAGACTCCGATTCCAACGACAATAAGAAGTGCTGCCGCTGCAGGAACAATCCGCAGGAATCTCCATCTTAGGGAGAAACGCCCGCTCTTCTTTTTCTTCTCCACCTGAGGTTCTTGGGCAAGCTGCTGTTCTTCAGCCCTTTCCTCCAGGAGGACCTCCTCAATACGGCTCCAAAGATGAGGGGCTTCGATAGGCTGTTTGAGGGATTTTGCCCAAGACGTGACCTCCTCATCAAGTTGAAGCGCCTGCCGGCAAATTGGGCAGGATGCCGCATGCCGCATGAATTCTGCCTCATCCATCTCTCCACGGTCGTATCTTTCGAGTTCTTTGCAGCTCATTCTTTTTCCTCCTTACGAGACGCAGAAAGCCATGTGCGGAGCTTGGCTTTGGCCCAGTGGATGGTGGCCTTTACCGTTCCGACCTTGATTTCCAGAACTTCGGCGATCTCCTCCTGTTTGAATCCTTCTACAGCGAAGAGGACAAAACAGGCTCGCATTTGGTCCGGAAGGGCAGCGATGGCCTCTTTGATGGAGTGGCGGGTTTCATTGGATGGCTGGTGGTAATGTCCTGCCTTACCGAGATCAAGGGATACTTCCGGACTTCTTTTTCTCAGCACATCATAACAGGAGTTGATGAGGATCCGGAAAATATAGGAACTGAATCTTGTGCCGGACCTGTAGTGATGTATTCCGCGATAGAGCTTGAGGAATGTGTCCTGGACTGCATCTTCGGCTTCCTGCTGCCGTCCCAGCATGCGGAACGCTGTACGCAGGAATGGCTGTTCATAACGCTCGTAGATCATTCGATACGCCATCAGATCACCCTGTTTGCATTTCTCGATAAGGACTTCTTCATCCATCTGGTTTGTTTGACCTTTCTCTGGTGTAAAACTGCGCCAACCATTTTACTCTCATTTCCGTCATTTTGTTAGACGGTAATTTGTGCGGAAAGGTTTAATCTGGAAAAAGATGCGGATTCGCTGCAGTATGAATAAGCAAATGATTTTTCAGTCCCGCTGTTAATAATTGAGGTAACCGGATTTTCGGTTGACTGGTCTTTTTTTGTGTGTATTATGAATTAGTGAGATGCTCAAAGGGTGGAAATTTAATGAAGATGAGTGAGAATCACATCCAAAGGAAAAAAGAGATTCCCGTTCTCTTCAAAAAAATTACAGGGGTCTTGATAGTCTTTTTCATGACCGGTCTCATTCTATCTGCCCAGGAGGGAAAAGAAGAAAAAGAATTATACTCCTCATCAACCATCTTATCCCTCCTTCAAACATCCGGCAATACAAACGAGTTCTCCTTAGGTTTTGATACAGAACAAAATCTGAATTTTGAAAAAAGCCGGATCCACTTTAAGGGAAGCATCATCTATGCCGAAAGCGAGGGGAATAAGAAGACTGAGTTCTATTTCAGCCAATTGAATTACAGATATTCTTTTAAACCCAGGTTCTACAGCGTTGGCTCAGGGCAGTTTGAGCGAAATATCCTCTCCGGCTATAACTACAGGTTTTTTATCTCATCTGGAGCCGGTTATTTTTGGGTAAAATCAAAAAAAATTGAGGTTTCCTCAGAAACAGCTCTTGGCTGGAGCTGTGAGAACAACATTGAGAAAGAAACAGACTCGGATATTTCCATCTCATTTGCTTATGTGTCTGTCTCCAACTCCATAAAAATTCCTTTGTCCTCCAATTCTGAATTGAATCATCAAAACATATCTTTTTTCAATCTGAAAAAAGGGAAAGACTTTCGCATGACCTCTCTTTCTTCTGTTTCCTTTAATATCAACAAGATATTTTCAATAAAACTAAGCCATCAACTCATATACAACCATTCCCCAGTACCAGGATTTAAAAACAGGGACCAATACATACTCAGCTCATTGGTTTTAAAGTTGTAAACGCTGTTAAATTTTTCAAACTCCGCTGACTCACCTTTTTTCTTGCTCCTTTTTCAACCTGTATTCAACAGCTTTTCTGGCTTCAAAGTATATTTTGGAAAAATTCTTAAACATCTCTTCTCTCTCCGAATTGTCCGAACTGTGTTTGATGCCATCCTTATACAAAGCATGCAGATCGATCCTGGGTTTATATCCGGAGTCAAATTTGGAAACAAAGGTGCGTGTTTGTGTTAGTAGAAGGGGGTAATAAGATGATCCCTATATCACTCAGTCCTCAGTTCGTCTGCAGGACTCTTAAAAGCCGCCTTAAAGCTCTGATAACTAACCGTTATCAAAGCCGCAGCCAGGCTTCCAAAAAGAGCGAACACAAACGCCCATAAGCTTACATCCTGCCGATAAGCATAATTTTGAAGGAACTTTTGAATGACAAAATAAGCCGTTGGCCAGGCTACTATATTGGCAATCACTATCAGAAACATCATGTCTTTGACAAACAGTGACAGGATACTCGGAACAGAAGCTCCCAGTACCTTTCGAATCCCGATCTCCTTGGACTTTTGCTGGGCTGTGTATGCTGAAAGACTGAACAGACCAAGCAGTGCGATACAAACCGCAAGAACGGAAAAATAGAGAAAAATCCTCTGGAACTGCTCCTCGGACTTATACAGCCTGTCAAAAGCCTCATCCAGGAAAAAATACTCAAAAGGAAGAAGAGGAGAAAATTCCTTATAAACTTTTTTTATATCTTTCATTGCTGCAGGGAGATCTGTTGTATTCAGCTTAACAGATAAATAATCGAAGCGAGTCCCCCAGGGATTGCTGGTTATGATCAAAGGGCCAATATCATGGTGAAGCGTAGAGAACTGAAAATCCTTCACCACTCCGATCACCTTCCAATCTCCGTTGCGTTTTATGGTCTTGCCTACGGGGTCGTCCCACTCCAACTGTCTGGCAAGGGTTTCATTGATAAGATAAGCCTCCTTATCCGTGGAAAACTCCTTATTGAAATTCCGTCCCTTTATGACTTCGATCCCATACGTATCCAAAAAGTGCTCATCAATATCCAGAGCATAGAACATAAGAGAAGAGCTGTATCCCTCAGGCACATAACCGTTTCGGGTGAATCCTCTGTGGGGCACATCAGATGAAGCACTGACATTCGTTATTCCTGGTATGGACAGCAGCCTCTCTCTCATTTCCGCTGTTTCTGTCCTCAGCTCTTCTCCCGGAAGATTGATCACCAGTAGATTTTCTTTCTCGTAACCCACCTCAGCCTTTTTCATAAAACTGATTTGATTCTGTACGAGAATAGTGCAGATGATCAGCGTCACCGATATGGTAAACTGAAAAACAACGAGAACACCCCGAAATTTTTTTCTTCCTCTTCCTGTTTGCATCTCTCCTTTAAGGGTCCGTGCGGGTTGAAAGGAGGAAAGATAAAAAGACGGATAAGCTCCGGCGACCATTCCAACAGCCAAAATGAGACCCATAAAGCCCACTATGCTCAGTGGGCTGATCATCCTGAAGATATTGAGATCTTTATCCAAAAGCTGGCTGTATAAAGGAGTAAAAAGAGAAACAAGAAAGACTCCCAGGATAAAAGACAGAATGGTTAGGAAGAGAGATTCTCCAAGAAACTGACGGACGAGATCTCCGCGGTTAGCCCCAACCACTTTCCTCAGACCGACCTCGCGGGCTCTCCGGGCCGCCCGGGCTGTTGTGAGGTTGACAAAATTGATACAGGCAATAAGCAGAATAAACACGGCTACTATAGTGAACGTATAAAAATTGGTCAAAGCCATCCTGGAACCCGGATCAAAGTGAAAGTGAATTTTCTTTAAAGGCTGAAAATAAGCCTCATTTTTCCAGCCGTAAGAAGCAATCCTTTCATTGATATGACGCCACATGAAATCCGGCAGTTTCTTTTCCATCTCTCCAAGAGATGCGCTCTGTTTAAGCCTCACGTAGGTTACATATTGGTTCCCTCCGTTCCAGTCCATATGCATATTGGGCAGCCTATACAGAGTGGAAAAAGATATCAGAGTGGTGAACTGAATACTGGAGTTCTCAGGCGGACTTTCGGCCACTCCGGTGACTTTATAAAGATTTTCTGTTCCTATCTGAATGGTCTTTCCCACCGGGTCTTCTGAACCGAAAATCCTCTCCGCTGTTTTCTGAGAAAGCACAATAGAAAAAGGCTCGGTCAGTGCGGATGATGTATCGCCCTGTACAAGACCAAAGGAAAACATTTCAAACATTCTGTCAGAAGCATAGCGCATTCCGGTTTCTTTATACGCCTCGTTATTAAAGGTTAAGTACGCTGGCCTCTGTGTGGACATCCGGACAAACTCTTCGACCTCGGGAAACTCTTTTTTCAGGTCTTCTCCCATAGGAGGAGTGAAAACATAGGTTTCATTAGAGTACTTGCCTTCCTGAAAGGACTTCACAGCCACTCTGTAGATTTGGTCCGCATCCTGGTGGAATCTATCATAGCTGAGTTCAAACTGCAGGTAGAGAAGGATCAGAATAAAAGCACTCAGCCCCACAGCAAGCCCCAGGATATTGATCAGAGAATAAAACTTGTATTTTTTTAAATTCCGGAATGCTGTAAGCAGATAGTTTTTTATCATCTGTACGTCTCCCTCTTTATATACGTACGTTCAGGTAAAAAGGTTAATCCTTTTTCTCCGTCTCCTTCGCTTTCTGCATTAAATTCTTTCCGGTGCGTCTCTCGAACTTCCTCAATTTAAAATATTCAGGCTTTGTCTGAACCGTCCATTCGTTGTTCACTGTATCCACATCAGCTGTCTCAAGAAAGGGATCAAGGGTGATTTTCTTTACTTCTTTCTTAAAAGCAAACACCTTTTGGACACGGTCATTGTAGCGGCGCCATATTTCAGCCGGGATCCTTTCCACTTCCTCTGAACCATCCTTAAATTCAAACCTGAGTATAAGAGGCATGACCATACCGCCGATATTGGAGAAAGAGACTTCATAATAATTATACCCTGCATTCAGAATCTCTTTTTCTTCTTCTGTCAACGTATCAAGATATTTTTTGTACTGTTCCTGCTCCTGTGGGGTCACTTTTAGCGGGTCATATCGGTCATAGAAATCAAGAAGGGATTTGTCTTTTTCTACGGCTGTTTCCTTGATTTCCTTCTTGTTTCGAATGTTGCTGATATATCTTTCCGGGAGGCGGTTTTCCTTTTCCTGTTCTATAACCTTATCCATTTCCGGTTCTCCTGTATTTATCTTATACCACTTCACACCATCCACAGCTATGTCCACATGGTCCGTGCCAAAAAACCATCCGCGCCAGAACCAGTCAAGGTCCATTCCTGAGGCATCCTCCATGGTCCTGAAAAAATCCGCCGGCGTCGGGTGCTTGAACTTCCATCTTTGAGCGAACTCTTTGAAAGCATAATCAAACAGCTCCCTGCCCATAATGGTCTCCCGCAGAATATTAAGCCCTGCAGAGGTTTTGGCATAAGCATTGTTTCCCACATTCAGGTCTATGTCCGGCGCCGTCATGATGGGAGACATGTATTTCTTATCGCCTTTCATATACTCAGCCATGGAATAAGCAGGCCCGTTTCTCCGTGCAAATTCCCTGCTCCATTCCTGCTCCGCAAGATACTCCAGGAATGTGTTTAATCCTTCATCCATCCATGCCCACTGGCGCTCGTCCGAATTCACAATCATAGGGAAAAAATTATGTCCGAATTCATGAATGATCACACCAACAAGGCTGTATTTTAAATATTCGGGATAGGTTCCGTCAGGTTCGGGTATACCTCCGTTAAAAGCGATCATGGGATACTCCATCCCCCCGCCTCTTGAAGCAAGCACGGATATGGCTTTTGGATAAGGATACTCAAATGTGAATCTGGAATAGACCTTTATGGCATGCGCCACAGCCTTTGTCGAGTATTTCTCCCATAGAGGATTCCCGTCCTTGCTGAAATAGGACATGGCAAGAACGGTGCGGTCCCCGAATTTCACGGCCATGGCATCCCAAATAAATTTTCGCGAGCTGGCAAAAGCAAAGTCCCTCACGTTTTCCGCTTTGAAAATCCATGTGTTTTTATCTTCCGAACGCTCTTTTTCATTCTGGATGGCCTCTTCTTCAGTAACAATCAAAACCGTATCTTCTGTAGAATCCTGTGCTTTATGAAGCCGGGCTCTCTGTTCGGCTGTTAAGACCTTCTCAGGATTCATTAAAGTCCCTGTGGCACCGATGATATGGTCGGAAGGAGCTGTTATTTTCACTGTATAGTTACCAAAAGGAAGCGCAAATTCTCCGCTTCCCAGAAACTGTTTGTGCTGCCATCCTTCTGCTTCATCATACACAGCCAGCCGGGGAAAAAATTGGGCAATAGTGAAGACATGATTCCCGTCTTCCTCATAAAAGGTGAACCCTGACCTTCCGCGAACTTTGTTCTTATCGTTTATGTTGTACCACCATTTTATTTCGAAAGAATACCTTGAATCAGGATTCAGACCCTCTGGAAGGTCCACTCTCATCATGGTGTTTACGATTTTATAGGAAAGGTCATTTCCTTTTTTATCTTTTACATACTCGAT
>CAZSZS010000018.1:0-3906 GCA_964611275.1 uncultured Eubacteriales bacterium | reverse complement strand
ATGAACTTATCTGCTTCTCCTTTGAACTTCCAGAATCAAGAAATGACAGCGACGCCTTTGCAGCCAAATCAATGGCAGAGAACAAAGGTTTTCTCCATCACATCCTCTCATCATATGACGGAGATATTTCTAAAACACTGGCTCTCAATGCTACGCAGTGTGAAGGGATTTCAAACTTTTGTGATGAAGCCCAGGGATGGGAGAGATTAAGGCAGATGTTCCCGCAGATTAAACCGCTTTTTGCGGGTTACTGCTTTGCCGGGTGGGCGAACAACAGATGCAGAAAGATCGAGGATGTCCTGGAGCTGTGTGCCATACGGGATTCAAAAGGGATGTCCCGCTTCTCAGGTTTTTTTGCGGAAAATACCGTCAAAAAAATGGCGGGCGGCGTTGAAAACGACCTAAAAAACATTATCGGGAAAATCCCGGGAAAAAGGCTCGAAGATAAAAGAGACTATCTTTATTATGACCAGAGGTACAACCACTTCATCATGCCCTGGAATTCTTTTTTCTGGGAAAGAGATTTTTCAGTCACAGCCCCCTTGCTGGATAATGACATCATTGATTTTGTCTGCCAGCTTCCTTATGAGATGAGAAACGGCAAATATTTGTTCAGAGAGACCTGCAAATCCATGTTCCCGGAACTTTATGCCATCCCCAGGGCTCGGACAAGCAACTGTTTCCCGGATTGGAGAAGAGAGCTGTTTTTGAAAAAGGAAGCCCTGATGCAAAGGCTTCACGCTCATAAGCACAATCCGCTTTCAGATACATGGGAATACCCATCTTTTCTGAGACTGATCCAATACCTGTTTCGCAGAATGTCCAGGGCGGATTTCCGCACGCCTGTTTATAAAAAGACCCTGAAAATCATGCGGAAATTTCCGGAGACCAAAGCTCTTTTACAAAGATTTTTTCCTCTGGTATTAGATGAAGCCATGGTCCTTCTCAGTCTTCTTGCTTTATTTGGCTTTGTTTTTGATATAAATTATATGGAAGAGGACAAAAAGACTTAAGTTATGGCTCTAATAAAATGCCCGTAAACAAATTCATAAAAGACGTCCGGAAGCGCAAAGGACTGCTGAAGATCATAGCCAATATCAACTGGCTGACCGTTGAGAAAATCTTTAATATGCTGGTCAGCCTATTCGTCGGAGTCTGGGTCGCCAGGTACCTCGGTCCGGATAAATACGGCGCCATGAATTATGCGGTGGCTTTTATCGCCCTATTTGCCCCTCTCTCCAGACTGGGGCTTGACACCATTGTGGTGCGAAACATCGTCCAAAATCCGGATAAAAAAGATGAGCATCTCGGAACAACGCTTTTTTTGAAATTTGTAGGCTCTGTGGTCATGTTCGTATTGGCCGCGGTTCTGATCAATTTTTTAAAAACAGACCATCCTCAAATCAAAATATATGTATTGATCCTCGCATTCGGACATATTTTCAAATCTATGGGCACAATAAATCTCTGGTTTCAGTCTCAGATTCAGTCAAAATACACGGTTTTCTCCCGTTCCGCATCTCTGGCTATCATTTCACTGATGAAAATCGCCTTTATTTTGACCCAATCGCCCCTCATCGCTTTCATCTGGACTCTCTTTATCGACATGATTATTTCAACCGTATTTCTTGTTCTTTTCTACCAGGCTAAAGGGGAGATCTCGATCTTCAAATGGAAAATGAAGATATCCGTGCTGAAAGATATGCTGAAAGACAGCTGGCCCTTAATGCTGTCCAGCATTGCTGTTCTCATATATATGAGAATAGACCAGGTGATGCTGGGGTCTATGATAGGCAGCAGAGCTCTGGGGATCTATTCTGCAGCTGTGAAAATATCCGAGAAATGGTATTTCATCCCCATCATCATATCCATTTCTGTTTTTCCCGCTATCGTCAATGCGAAAAAGAGAAGCGAAAAGCTGTACTTAAGCAGGCTTCAAAGACTGTATGACCTCTTTACCTGGTTCTCCATATCATTTGCTTTGCTCATCACCCTCTTTTCAAAGCATATTATCCTTTTTCTTTACGGGAAAGATTATTTACCAGCTTCAGCCGTGCTTTCCGTACACATATGGGCCGGTGTGTTTGTTTTTCTGGCTATTGCCAGCGAGAGGTATCTGATCACAGAGAACACAACAAAAATCTCGTTTTACAGAAATCTCCTGGGGGCTGTTCTCAATGTGATACTCAATGTGATACTGATCCCTTCTTATGGAATAATGGGAGCCGCTTATGCCACTCTCTTTTCTTATATGGCATCTGGATATCTGTCCAATATTCTTTTTAAAAAAAGCAGAAAGATTTTCTTCATGTTTTTAAAGTCTCTGTTCCCAGTGCATTATTTTAAAGAAATCCGAAGGAAGTTTGATTGACGGGAGCCATTTATGTTCAGTAAAAACAAACATTCTGGCGTTGAAAAGTATTCCCTGTATTCGAAAAAACACCAGATGACCTTAACAAAATTAATCAAATTTGAATTGAAGAGCTTTGTAGGCCGCCTCTTTTATCCAAAAAAACCGCCTGTTATCTCCGCTGACTGCAGACTTCTGAATTTGGGATGCGGAGACAGTTTTTTTGAGGGATGGATAAACGCTGATTTCTATACTGTCCGGTTCTGGAAATTTTCCAAATCCCTGTGGATGCTGGACATGAGATATCCGCTGCGCTGCGAAAGCGATTATTGGGACGGGATCTTTACAGAACACGCTGTAGAACACCTGTACCCGACCGAAGCCCGGTTTCTCTTCAGAGAACTTTGGAGAACGTTAAAAAAAGGCGGCTGGCTTCGGATTTCTGTCCCGGATCTGAGCACATTCATCGACTATTACCTCGGAAGACCGGTGGATGAAAAATTCAAAAAAAGATGGCCCGGAGGAGCGGAAGCTTTGAGGTCATTGACCCAGAACTGGGGACACCGCTCCGTGTGGGATGAGCGGTTGCTGGCTCTTTTCTTGCGGCGGGCTGGATTTATAAATGTCAGAAAAGTTGGATTCAGGGAAGGAACTGACAAAAGGCTTCTCATGGATAAGGAAGAGAGACAATGGGAATCCCTTTATATGGAGGCTCAAAAGCCTTCAGAGACCTAAGAGACTTCTCATAAAAGAGTCATGAAGAAATGAAACCCAGAGAAGCGATGTTAAAGGCTCCTGTTTTGTTCTTGATATTCAACCGGCCCGGGCCCGCTCAAAAGGTCTTTAATGAGATCAAAAAAGCCAGGCCTGCGCGCCTGTTTGTGGCTGCTGACGGACCAAGGGAGGCGGGAGAGGGCGGCAGGGATGATATCGAAAAATGCCGGCAGGCAAGAGATATTTTGAGGCAGATCGACTGGGAATGCGAGCTTGAAACACTTTTGAGAAAAAAAAACCTGGGTTGTTGCGAGGCTGTTTATACAGCGATCGACTGGTTTTTTGAGCATGTGGAACAGGGCATCATCTTAGAGGACGACTGCGTTCCAAGCCAGAGTTTTTTCCGGTTCTGTAAAGAGCTTCTTAATAGATACAAGGACGATACAGGTGTGTGGCAGATAAATGGGAGCAATTTTCACTCACCTTATGTCAGATCCGGATTTGATTATCATTTTTCGTACTATCCCCATGTCTGGGGTTGGGCCACATGGAAAAGGGCCTGGAAGCACCGCATCATGACAAAGGAGAGATATCTGAAAGTCCATGATCCTGAGAAGATAAAAAGACTAAAATGGACCAGCAGAGAGAAATGGATACAAATGAATAGGCTGTTCAAATCTTTCAGCGGGGAAATCGATACTTGGGATTACCAATGGCATTTTTCCGTATTGATGAATGGGGGGTTGGCCGCAGTCCCCAAGCGGAATCAAATCTCTAATATTGGATTTGACAGGGAGGCCACCCACACCAAGGGGATTAGCCCTAAAAAGACTTCTCTTGCA
>CAZSZS010000017.1:0-47396 GCA_964611275.1 uncultured Eubacteriales bacterium | reverse complement strand
AAAAAAGAGGGAAAAAGCGCGATTTGTTCTTCATTCTAAAGAAGAACAAGCCTCAGGAAGGGAAAAGCCTCCGGCCTCATTGAGTGATACCCAGCCGGAAGAGGGGGCCGTATGGTCTGTCCGGAGCCCTAAAGGGAAATGGCTGGGGCCTTATACTCTGGAACAGATCCTGTCCCTGCGTTTTTTTACCCTGGGGATCAGGACAAAAAACATTCAGGAAGGCATTGAGGCTTCGGCCGGAGAGTTCCCTCAAATCCGTACGGGCCTCCACAATCTGTACCATAAAAAACCCGTTAATCCGAAAAGATACAACAAATGCCCCCGCTGCCGGACGCTACTAAGAGAGACTTTCTATGAAGGCGTGGCCTTGAAGATCTGCCCTTCCTGTCAAGGTAAGCTTGTGGACTCGGCTGTGATCGACCGGATTATTGCCCGCAAAGAAGTCGCCTTCTCTAAACATATCCTTCAAAAAGCCGCTGACTTCAGAAAGGATTTTTTGGAGAATCCGGCCGGAATCAGGAAGATAAAGAGGGAAAAATCTCAGGATATATACTGCCCGATCTGCGGCTTAAAGATGCAGCCGAGGCCCTTCACATATCAGTATATCATCCCCGTGGATAAATGTTTTCTGTGCCATAAGACCTGGTTTGATACAGACGAGCTGGAGATCCTGCAGATCCTTATTGAAAAGCACTGAAGAAACCCACAGAGACTTTGTTTAAAGTCCGGCAGAAAATTAGGGAAACAAGTTAATGATCCTCGAAATAGATCTAGACATCCAATCGATCGAATTCTTTTTTAGTGATTTCTGTTTTTACCTCGCCGGTGTGGGCTGTGCCAGCCGGTTCAAACAACAATAGCTTCACTTGGCCCTGCGGGACCACACGATGCTCTGTACCCCTGGGAACGATATAGAATTCTCCTGAATTCACGGTTACTTTTTTTTCTTTTTCAAAAATGGCCAGGACTCCCTCGATCACAAAAAACATCTCGTCTTCGTTTTCATGAGTATGCCAGGGGACTTTGTCTCCCTCGCACTTCACTACCAGGATGTACTGCCCGTTCAACTCCCCAATGATTTTGGGCGAGAATGTATCTGAAAACATTTCGAAACATTGGCTGATATTCACGACATTTCCCATTTTTATCTCCTCAACTTGAAGTTATCCCCCTTAGTTTACCTAAATTCAACTTGCGTATCCAGAGAGCCAATGGGTTTTTCCCTGCTCTTGATGCTGCAGAGGCTGTCTTCAGATAGGTATTAAAAATCATGTCCGGGTGTGATCAAACGCAAGAAAGACTATTTTTTTTCTATCATGATATTAACAGTAAAGGAACCCGTGTTATAGCATTCTCCGGTCAGCGAGCAGTCATTGATTCCCAGATAGAGAAAGCCGTTCTTTCCCTTGAATGCCTTTCTTTTCCCCACAAAAAACATTTGGCCGATATCCGCTATGAGCGCGGCGTGGTTCTCATTCGGCAGAGGATCGTCACACTGGAGATAATCATTCGGCCAGCCTTGATTATAAGGGCCGTGTTCTCCTTTATAGCCGTCCGGGCCGACACAGGAGTCCGCATCTCCGCTGCTGAAACAAACCTGCCCGGTTGCCGTGATGGTGACCCGGTCCTTTGGTTTAACGGAAAGCCCTGTATTGACCCAGGATTTGTTGGCCTCAACCTTTACCTGTTTTTTCACGATCTTGGGAGGATCAGGTTTTTGCCCATGGGTAGCGGCCACGACCAGTATTCCAACTATCAATAACAATGCCAGGATTTTTAGTGTTTTCATCCCACCTCCATTTCTCTAAAAAATAATATAATTTTTATTAAAATGCAATAATCCGTCCAGTTTTCCGTCTTTAGAAGTGAAGATGTTTTTTGAAAGGAGAAACAGAATGCTCGAAAAATACATGATGAAAATGTTTAACCATAGGGCTGGTTCTGAAGAGAGCCGGCCGGATGAAATACTCCGCCATCTGGATATCCGTTCGGGAGAGAGTATAGCTGATGTGGGTTCCGGAGGCGGGTATTTCGCATACCGGTTTGCCAAAGAGGTGGGTGCCGGGGGACATGTGTATGCTGTGGATGTCAATGCAAAAAACCTTGGATTCATAAGAGAAGAAGCGAAGAAAAGAGGCATAAACGGGCAGTTGACGCTGGTACTTGCCGAAGAGGGAGGCACCAATCTTCTGGATGAAAGCGTGGATCTTGTGTTTTCCAGAAATGCGTTTCACCATATAGAAAATCCTGCCGAACATTTCCGGAAACTGAAAAAAGCACTCCGGCCCGAAGCAAGAGTCGTCATCATTGATAATAAAAAAGAGAAAGGCTTCATGAGCCGGCTGGGGCACAGCTCTACCGAGAAGGAAATTGTTCAAAGCCTTGAAAAGGCCGGATACAGGCTTGAGCGTTCCTTTGATTTTCTGGACAGACAGTGGTTTTTTGTGTTTTCCGTTGCTCAATGACACAGGGATGAGATGTTTATGGCAATAAAAAACTCATTTTTTCGTCTTGAATATGTTATAGAATACAAAAGTGAGAAACGTATGAACCGCGTGGCTGATTTTTTTCGAACAGAACAAACCAAGCTGGTCAGTTACGTCAGAAGCCGCATAGATGATGCAGCTGACCGGGAAGCAGAGGATATTGTCCAGGATGTTATGCTGAATATTTTCGATAAAGCCGATATCAGCATCCCCATTGAGAATCTGGCCGCTTATATTTATCAGTCTCTCAGAAACAGGATCGTTGATCTCTTCAGAAAAAGAAAAGAAGTTGATTCTTTAGAAAAAGCCGTACAGGATTCAGGTCATGACCCGGAGGAAATCTTTGAAAACAAGCAGCTTCAGGATATGGTTTTTGAGGCATTAGATTTCCTTAATGAGGATGAGCGAGACCTTCTCATGGCCACTGAATTTGATGGCAGATCTTTCAGGGAGCTTTCTGAGGAATGGGGAGTTCCGCTGGGAACTCTTCTGGCAAGAAAATCACGGGCTTTAAAAAAAATGAGAAAAAAAATAACCAACATGGTTTAAACAAGGAGGTTAAAATGAACCATAATAATATGTTTATAAATGCAGGACACAGCCGTCACCGCGGGGCAAAAGTCATGCGTATCATCGGGATGGCTTTTATGGGAGTGGTGTTTGCCGCAGGGTTTGCGCTTGTGTTCGGTCTTTTGGTGATGTGGCTGTGGAATTGGCTTATGCCTGCATTGTTCGGACTGGGGGAAATCACTTACTGGCAGGCATTCGGAGTTCTGCTCCTCGCCAAAATATTTTTCGGCGGTTTTGGTTCTCACAAGAGAGAGCCCTCGGACCACTGGACAGACAGAAAAGCAATAGGTGACCGGAAGCAGTTCAGACAGTTCTGGAAGGATGAAGGCAAAGCCAAATACCAGGAGTATATCCGCAGGAAACAGGAGGAAAAAGAAGAAAAGAGCAGCGAATAGCTGTATCTGAAACTTAAGGGCGTTTCCTTAAATCCCTTTTTAGGGAGGGGAGCGCCCTTTTTTTTATATGGGGAAATGCCCTCTTTTAATTTCATTGATTTTAACCTGTGCTTTCCTGTATATTTCAGACAAGGTCTATCAAACCAATGTGAGTTACAGGAGGCACATGATGGCAAAAAAAATAAGCCGAAGAGGATTTTTAGGAAGGTGTTCGGCGCTGACAGCAGGGACGCTTCTTTCAGGATCTGCCGCTTTGACATCCTGCAAAGGGGCGCAACACAGCCGGACGGGAACCGCGGCCCTGAAGGTCAGCCCTGATCCCTTGTTTGAGTTATCTCCCTACCTTTATATGCAGTTCATGGAACCGTTGGGGACAACGGATACATCCGTGGATGCAGCCTGGGATTTCAATCATGACCGCTGGAGAGAGGATGTGATTGAAATCACCAAAGAGCTGGCCCCTACCATGATCCGCTGGGGAGGTTGTTTTGTTTCCTACTACAAATGGAAGGAAGGGATAGGGCCTTTGGATAAACGCATTCCCATGGTGAACCAGCTCTGGGGAGGCATCTACAACAACCAGGTCGGGACCCATGAATTTGTGGATTTCTGTCGGCAGGTGGGAGCAGAGCCGCTCATTTGCGTGAATTTTGAGTCAGACGGAAGAATGTTCTGGGCTAACTCGACCAAAGGGAACCGCCTGGGTGATGCCCGGGAAGCCGCCGAATGGGTGGATTACTGCAATAATCCTGGCAACAGGGAAAGGATAAAAAACGGAGCCAGAGAGCCTTTGAATGTCCGGTGGTGGCAGCTGGGCAATGAGACATCCTATGATGATGAGGGATTTGATTGTGAAACAACAGCGGTAAAGTCACTTGAATTTGCCAGGGCCATGCGAAAAGCGGATCCGGATATCATCTTGATCGGATGGGCTGACAGCGGCTGGGCACAGAGAATAGCCGAAGTAGCCGGAGAGGAACTCCAGTACCTTGCGTTTCACAACCATTTCGGACCTGGAGGAGAGGACTCCCCTCTCAGGGGTAATGAATGGCGTAAAGACTGGGACAGGACATGGGAGCATTTGATGAAGACCTGTGAAAGACAGGAATCCAGGATTGCTGAAATGCGTGAAGAAACCGCCGGCATTGGCATTCCCCTTGTCCAGACGGAAGGCCATTTTGCTCTACCCGGACGCAACAGGTGTGAACTGCTGTCCACCTGGGCTGCAGGAGTGGCCAATGCGCGGATTTTGAATGTGAACGAAAGGAACGGAGATATCCTGAAAATGGCTACCCTGGCTGATTTTTGCGGCAACCGATGGCAGAACAACGCGGTCATGATTCCCACTCCGTCAGGGCATTCCTTTATGATGCCGGTAGCTATGGTTATGAACCTGTACCGGATGTATTCAGGAAAAGAAGCGGTCGGCATTACATCCTCACACAGGGACCTGGATGTGACGGCAAGCCGCACCGAGAACAAGATTTTTCTCCATGTCATCAACACCGACCGGAGAAATTCCGTTAAAGCCGGATTTGATGTTGAGGGCATGAGAGTAAAGTCAGGGAAAGTGCATTTTATCGCTCTGGAACCTGAATATGAAGTCTTTGAATACAAGCCTGAAATCACCTCTCCGAAAACACAAGACCTTCCGGCAGGAAAGGAGTGGACCTTCCCGGCTTCATCAGTGAGCGCGGTGGAACTGGAAGTGGAAGAAGAGGCATAGGATGAAAAGAACTCAAACTTTTTCGCTTTTCCCCTTGGCCGTGGCCCTTATCATCTGTTCAGGATGCCAATCAGAGAAAGCAGACTCTCAGGATAAAGCCCATGAACTGGACTCTTTTTTAATAACAAAACAGGAACTGACACTGGAATACGGTCATGCTCTGGGGAAACGCCGGCTTTCTTTCGGAAAGACGCAGCTGTCCCCGGAGGAGTGGAAGAGAGAGACCCGGGCTAAACTGGCCCAGCTTCTGAAGGTACGAGAACCAGAGCCCCGTGAAGTCAGCGAGAAGAGACAAACAGAATATCAAGGGGTGGTCATTCGTGCCCTGGTCATGAAGGTCAGCAAGAACCTCACGATCCCCGCTTATCTTTTAGCCCCTGCGGACAGGGCACCGGATAAAAGCACTGTCATGGCCATTCACGGTCACGGTTCTGTGGAGCCGTGCATCGGGCTGAGAGATGATTACCACCATCTTTTTGCCCTGGAGCTGGCTAAAGACGGCCATCTTGTCTTAGCGCCAGAACTCCGGGGATTCAGTACTTTGAGTGACCCGGCATATGGCATTGAGATCAACCGCCTGGACTACTGGATCGGAGGGTACAGTCAATTCACTTTAGTCACGGATGCGTTTCTCTACGGAGACAGCGTGATAGGCCAGACAGTGATGGACCTGCTGTGCTGGGAAGAATGGCTGTGCAGCTATTATGATGCGGGGGAACTGGATGTCACAGGGATCTCATACGGGGGAGACCTGGCCATCATCTACCCTGCTTTCAGTCACAGGGTCAGAAAGATCTTTGCCAGCGGCACCATGGGTTCCTTTTCTGTAATATTTCAGCGCTGTTACAATGCTCCGGCTCACTGCATCCCAAATATACTCCAGTGGATGGACAGGAGCGATATTGCTGGCCTGAGTGCCCCGCGTCCTATTGTGGTGCATTTTGGAGAGCTGGATACCCCAAGCCCGACCAATGCCTCTGCTTCGTATAATGAAACAGTCCCACGGTCCATGGAGGAGCTCCGCGCCATTTACAGGGCTTTCGGGGCTGAAGAGGTTGTCACTCTCCTTGTCTCTCCCGGTTCCCATCATGAGATGGACATCCCTGCCTTACTGAAATTTTTAAGTAAATGATAAGCAAAGAAAGCCCCAGGACTGATTCTTTCATGAGCCAGCCATGGACTTTAACACCGGAAGAAATCCTGAGACAACTTGGCGTATCTAAAAAACAGGGGTTGAGCGCTACTGAAGTCGAAAAACGAAAGGCCAGATACGGGCCCAATCAGCTTAAACAAACGAAAAAAAAGAGCGCTTTGGCTATATGGGCCAATCAGTTCAAAAGCCTTATCATCGGTCTGCTTCTTATCGCCTCTGCTTTATCCTTTGCTTTTAATGAAATTATCGAAGGGATAGCCATAGCAGCTGTCATTGTTATCAATGCGCTTATCGGTTTTTTCACTGAGCTAAAGGCGGTCCGTTCCATGGAGGCTTTGAAGAAATTAGGAGGAGTGACGGCCAAAGTCCGCCGTGAGGGGAAGGTGCGGGGAATTCACGCAGAGGAAATGGTCCCGGGGGATATCGTGATCGTTGAGGGCGGTGATGTGGTGACCGCAGATATCCGTCTTTTTCAAGCTTCCAAGCTCCAGGCGGATGAATCCACTCTAACGGGGGAATCCGTACCGGTTGGCAAAGAGGCGGGGCCTCTGAGAGAAGAGACTCTTTTAGCGGAAAGACACAATATGCTTTTCAAGGGAACGGCTTTGACCCGGGGATCAGGGGAAGGAGTGGCCATCCATACAGGAATGGATACGGAGCTGGGGCAGATCTCATCCCTTGTAGAAGAAGCAGGGGAAGAGACCACGCTACTGGAAAGGCAGCTGAACAGACTGGGGCACAAATTGATCTGGATAACGTTGGTGATCGCTGTACTGGTTGCGGTCAGCGGTATCCTGGGAGGCAAAGCCGTTTTTTTGATGATAGAAACCTCTATTGCTCTCGCTATTGCAGCCATTCCGGAAGGGCTGCCCATTGTGGCGACCATTGCCCTTGCAAGAGGGATGTGGCGGATGGCCAGGAGGAACGCCTTGATCAACAGGCTCTCAGCCGTAGAAACCCTGGGGTCGACGAACATCATCTTTACGGATAAAACAGGTACGCTTACTGAAAACAGAATGACGGTGACCCAAATTCAGCTTCATTCAGGATTGGTCGACGTCAATAAAAATTTTTATAAAAGGAGAAAGCCCATTGACCCATTGAAGGACAGGCTTCTGAAACTGGCCTTAGAGACCGGTCTGCTGTGCAATAACGCTTCTCTTCCGGAAGAGGATTCTTATGAGGAAGATAAAGCCGTTGGAGAACCTCTGGAAGTGGCTCTTCTGGTCGCTGCTGCTAAAGCCGGACTCAAGAGGAGTGATATCATTAAGAGCCTTCCGGAATCACAGGAGGTCGCCTTTGATACGGATGTCATGATGATGGCCACTTATCACCAACACGAAAAAAATTATCGAGTGGCTGTAAAAGGGGCGCCCGAATCAGTCATTAGGGCCTGCCTGTTTGTCCAAACAGAAGAGGGCCGGATTGGGATGAGCGATCAGGACCGAAAATACTGGGTTGAAAAAAACAATCAAATGGCCGAAGAGGGGCTCAGGGTCTTGGCTTTAGCCACCAGAAAAGTTGCTTCTTTCCAAGCAGAACCCTATGAAAGCCTCACCTTTATCGGCTTGGTTGGCATGCAGGATCCGGCGCGTGAATATGTGGCGGAGGCTATCGAGTCCTGTAGGAGAGCGGGCATAAGAGTCATAATGGCAACGGGTGACCAGGAAAAAACAGCGCGTAATATCGGGTTGAACCTCGGGTTGGTCAGCGAAAAAAACGCCGAGGTCATCCAAGGAGGGGAACTTCAAGATCTTGATGAATGGGAGAACAAAGAAAAAATCCAACATGTTCTCAGCTCATCCATCTTTGCCCGGATCAGTCCCAAACAGAAGCTGGACCTTATCGACCTCTTTCAGAAAAACGGTTCAACGGTGGCTATGACCGGTGACGGGGTGAACGACGCTCCGGCGCTGAAAAAGGCAGATATCGGGATCGCTATGGGGAAGCGTGGCTCTCAGGTAGCCCGCGAAGCATCTGATATGGTTCTTAAGGATGATGCGTTTTGGACCATTGTTTCTGCTGTTGAGCAGGGAAGAATAATCTTTAATAATATAAGAAGGTTTGTTGTCTATCTCCTCTCATGCAATATCAGTGAAATCATGACTGTCTTTCTCGCCTCCATGGTGAATGCGCCCCTCCCCATTCTGCCGCTACAAATTTTGTTTCTTAATTTTGTGACAGATGTCTTTCCCGCACTGGCTCTCGGGGGGGGCGAAGGCGATGTTGACATTATGAAGCAGCCTCCACGTGATTCTAAAGAACCGATCATTACCCGAAAGAGCTGGATATTGATAGGAGGGTATGGCTTTGTCATAACAGCCTCGGTCCTTGGAGCATTGGCCTTGGCGCTTCTTTGTTTTGGGATGGCTGAAGAACGGGCTGTGACCGTCTCGTTTTTGACACTGGCTTTTGCTCAATTGTGGCATGTTTTTAATATGCGGGATAAAGATTCACATATGTTTGTTAATGATATAACCCGAAACCCTTATATTTGGGGAGCCCTCCTTCTGTGCGGTGCGCTGCTTCTTCTGGCTGTTTATGTCCCCCTGCTGGCATCTGTTTTAAAATTGGTAAATCCTGGTCTCAAAGGATGGGTTTTGATTTTGATGATGAGCTTGATACCCTGTTTGATAGGACAGCTTTCCATATGGTTTAGAAGTAAACGGGGGAAATAGGGAACGGGACCTAGTTGTGAGAAAATCCAGGCAGACCTTTCTGGGAAGCCTTTATGCCTGAATTGCTGGAGCCAAGATTCGTGTATTCCAATTCTATCTCTATGTGTTCTTGGTTCTGATAAAGGTTTAGACAGATTCTGGTTTCCTTGTTCTCCCAGCAGGTTGCCTGCAAGAGAGGAAGAGGATTGTGAGCGCCGCTGCTTTTTATGGAATGGCCCTCATCTATAAGATATTGCCTGAAAGCACGCTCCTCTTTAGGGATGCCATATTTTTGGATCAAGATGCTCTTTATTGAGACGTGGTCTTCGCTATTCAGTGTTTTCTCGAGGTATTTCTCAGATAAATAATATGCGGCTCTGATCAAATTGTCCTCCGAAAAAAAATAAGTCAAGAGGCAGCTCCTATCCATAAGTTCTGCATCATATTTTAAAGTCGAAGATTCATCTGTATTTTCCCTGTCTAACGGAGGCCCTTCGTTAAGCATGACCTGTTCCTGATTCATCCCCCAGTGGATATTTTTGAAACGGGTCCCAGCCCCATATTTATTTGTCTTGGCAGATCCTTCATCTATGACAATTACCTTGGTCACACTGAACAGTTTTTTCACTGCGGAATCCTGTATATATCCGGATGATGTAAAATCCGAATTTTCGATCTTAAAGTAGATGTAATACCATTGGGATTTTATTTTTGTGGGAGAAGCCAAAGTGACAACATCTCCCTTTTTTAAAAGTCTGATTACCGAGCTGCCCGCATCCGGTTTAAGATAGACGCTGGCTTTATCTGCGGCAATCTCAAGTTTTTTATTGTAAGCAGCGGATGTGCCCTGGATGAGAAAAAAAACAAGCAATGCACAAAAAACGCTCCACCCTCTTCCTTTTGTTGTTTGTGTCATCATCTGTTTTAACTCATATTATCATAAACTATATTTTTGAGATTTCAATCGCCATGTGTGATGATTTTTTCAGGAAGAATATCCCCTTTAAAGGTGAAGTGTGATGGAGGATCTAACCTTTGACTGGTTTCTTCAGCGCAGGTATCCCAGGGATTTGAGCGCCTCGATCTCTTTTTGAGATAATTCGGGTGTCTGGCTTTGTTTGTTGTTCATATAGCCGTGCTTTTTAAAAAACTTTTCATACTCTCTGTCCATAAAATCAAACAGCTTCTTTTTATCTTTATGCAGGTTTTCTTTCTGGGAGGGATCTTCCAAGTCATTGAAAAGATAGTGGCTGTTTATGTTGAGCCTTTTAGAGAAGGCGGGTGTTACATTGACGGAATGATACTTATGATAGACCACAGCTCTTGATTTATTGCAGCCGTATATGAATATCATTCTATTCTGTGTTTTCTTAAGCAGATGGATTCCCTGAATGTCATGCGGAGTGGAAAGGCCCACTTTATCTAAAATTGTGGGATAGACATCCATTAAGCTCACAGGATATTTCAGGCGCCTGCTTTTTCCTTCAGGGAATCTTACTATCAGGGGGACTCTGGCGCTCGCATTGAAAGTCAGAGGGCCGTGACTGTAGTAATAATTGTGTTCTCCCAGAGCCTCTCCATGGTCAGCGCTGAAGATGATGATGGAGTTTTTGTGGTATCCTTTTTTATAAATGAGATTGAAAATTTTCCCCATCTCCGAGTCTATGTATTTGACTGCACCGTCATACAGAGAGAGAAAATATCCTTCATCCGTATTTTTGTCTAATTTGATATTGCCCGTTCCGATAAATTTGTTTTTGACTTTTTTCAAATCTCTCCCTGCGGGTCTTTCTTCTACGAATTCTTTCGGGGGGATGTATGGAGTATGTGTTTCCAGGTAATTCGCCCACAAAAAAAAGGGCTTGTTTTGCTTTTTTTCAAGAAAGTCCGTTATGGTTTTTGTAATAAACGGAGTGGATTCTTTTTTTTCTTCAATTTCATTCCATACTTCTATGTATTCATCAAATCCCTGGTCAAAGTTATACTTTTTTGCCAGATTCGTGTTATCAACTACGGCGAAGTTTTGATACCCTTTCATCTTAAGTATTTCGGCCAATGTGATATGTCTCTGGTCCAGAGCATCCATGATAGGCTTGGTTTTATGGATAAAAGGGTGAAGCCCTGTCATAAGGGATGCGAAGGAAGCGGATGTTTTTGGCACCGGGCAGTAGGTAAATTCAAAAAGAAGAGACTCTTCAGCGAACGCATCGATGTTAGGGGATGTTTGATACTTATATCCATATGTTGACAAATGATCGGCTCTCAGGGTATCGATAGTGATGATAATAATGTTTAAGAGGTCGTGTTGTTTTCGGCCAGTCTTACCGCAATGGATAGAAGAGACGGTCAATAGAGTGATTAGGAGAGTATAGAAAAGACTCTTTTTCATATATCTTTTGTATCAGATATGAATTTTCAAGTCAATGAAACAGGAGTGATTTGGGTTGAATAGGCTACACAGTACGATTCTCTATAATTAGAGACACAGCTTTGATATAATGAAACACACTGTAGAAAGAGGAATAGAATGGAATGGAGTAAAATACTGCCCGCAGCCATAGCTTTTTTGGCTGCCTTTTTAATGCCGCTCATTTTTTCAAAACGCAGTAAAGAGGGCGAAAAAAAGAAAAACAACACCTCTCAGAATCTTAGAAGCCTGGGGATTGATTTCGAGAAGATCGAAAAAGGGGATGAAAGGATCGAGTTTGTAAAAAAATTATCATGGGGACAAAAAGCAGAGGGGATCTTCAAGATAGAAAACAGGAATATTGATTTTATTTTTCTCATAAGCGAGAGCAATCAATATGGAGTGAATTTTTCTCTGGACTATATTGTCCAGAACTCATTCAATGTAAGGGAAGAGCCCGTTAAGAATACCAGGATGAAGCTGATAAAGGATTCCTTAATGGGGAGAAAGTCTGTCGGTGTTCTATGGAAAGGCGACACCTATCTCTCGCAAAAGCTTAATATGGACTATGCGTTAAAAGACAAACTGAAGAACACAGGCTTAAAGGAATTGAAACTGAAGCTAAGGATAATACCTGAGAAAAAACACGGTTATACTAGAATAAAAACAGACTTTATCTCCCCTTCTCAGGATTTGATCTCTTTTATTGATTCTGTTGCAGGGCATATTAAGGAAGGATTTTAAGGAAAGCCGCAAACAAGTGATTTCCTATCGAATAAAAAAAACAGACCATTTATGAAACCGACAATCTGGAGAAAGATAAAGTATCATTTAGGGGGGCGTGCTGTCTTTTCCAATAAATTTTATGATATCATTTTGAGGCCGTTTGACAGGATTCTCTGTGAAGTTGTGTCTACGGGGGATTTAAAAAAAGAGAGGGCAAAAGGGATCCCTTTAAATAAAGTTTGTCAGGCAGCTGATTTGAATAATCCTGAGTGGAGAGATGTTCTGTCGGAACTTAAGTTAAGTATGGATGAGGCGGATTTTCACCGCAAGGCCTGGGAACATGTGCAGATCATTTTATCCGCTAAAAGAATGAGACTTTTAACTCCGGATTCCACATGCCTGGCAGTTGGAGCTGGGAGAGAAAATCTGCTTTATTACCTGACCTATAAAGTGAATAAAGTCTGGGGAATCGATCTGTATGAGGGAGAATTTTTCGGGGGCGAAGATGAAGCGGACATCCCTTCGTCAGCAAAAAAGTACGCACCGTTTCCCTACCCAGAAGAAAAATTGACTCTTTTACGCATGGATGCCCTTAACCTGGAATTTGATAACAGTACTTTTGATTTTATATTTTCGTCTTCTTCCATTGAGCACTTTGGCTCTGAAAAAGAGATACTGAGGTCGCTCAAAGAGATATATCGAGTGTTAAAGCCCGGAGGAGCTGCCTTTTTGACGACGGAGCTCAGGTTGAACAGCCTGGGGAGGTCTATCAAGCATATTAAGGTCCTTCCCTTTAAGGATCTGATCTCGCTTTTCAGGGAAGCCGGGTTCGGTGTCACAGATACGTTTGATCTAAGGATAGAGAAAGAATATCTCGATGACTGGATCAAGCTTCCTGATGATGTTTTCAGAAGACCCCATGTCATCTTAAGATACTTCAATACGGTCCTGACATCCCTCCATGCAGTGCTGTATAAGGAAGGGGACAAGGCTGCCAGGGGTAATGAAACAGTCCCTTCCATACCTGATTTCATTTACAAAGGGGAAATTTATGTTTCCCCCTTCGAAAAAAGAGTAAGGAGAAAGGAACAGGTCACCCTTTCTATCACACTCAAAAACAGCAGTAATTTCACCTGGGTCTCCACAGGATACTCGCACCGGATCTCACTCGGGATCAAACTCTTCAGTGCAAAAAAAGAACTGGTGGAACGAGATTATCAGACTTTAGTCCTGCCTAATGATGTAGCTGCGGGTGAGACCGTTGAATTCTCAGCCCACGTCACAGCTCCTTCCAAAAAAGGATTGTGGATCCTTGAATTCGACCTTAAAAAAGAACTCGTTGTCTGGTTTTCTCAAAAAGGAAACCAGACCTTTGACTTAAAGCTGGATGCGATCTGAAAGTAGACCCGGAGGGTTTTTACCTGTCCGATATCGGACATCTCTTGTTACTGTAGCGGACATCCGTTTCAAGGGGTGCGCCGCTTTTCTCTCTTTTCCCCAGGCGCATACAAAATGGCACGGTTCTTGCATTCTTATTTGGTGAAAGGACGATAGAAGAAGAAAATGTTGAAAATAAATATTTTAGAAAAAGACAACTTTTTAACACCAATATACGTTTATATAGGTGACAATGAAAAAAATGAAAATAACCATAAGGAGAATATAAAATGAAAATCAGAACAAAAGTAGCGATTTTTTTGTTGGCGTGTTTTATTACATTTGTCGGATTCAACTTGATTATCCCTGCTGGAGCTGTTGATATGATGAAGATTGGGAAAAATAATGGCTATAAGATCATTTCTAATGTTCTTTTTGTCAAAGCCATGAATGACTCACCTTCTATCAAAGGATGACCCACGTTGCTTATCGATCACAGCTGGTGGAGCGCAATTTTCTTGAGCTAGGGCCCTAGCCGCCAGCAAAGATTATGCCTAAGCACCTGAGGGGAACACAATAACCCAGGCTGTTCCTTTATCTCTTACTAATTTGATCGTTCCTTGTATCTGCTGGACGAGTCCGGTTACGAGCTGCATGCCTAACGAAATGGTTGTTCGATAATCAATATTATCAGGAAATCCTACTCCTGTATCCCGGATTTCGAGCACATGAAGGCCTTCACTGTCCGTATGCATATGGATGAAGATCTCTCCGCTTCGATTATCGGGAAAAGCGTGCTTGAGAGAATTGGATATGAGCTCATTGATGATTAGTCCCAATGGGATCGATCTATGAGTATCCAGAAAGACATCTCCAATGTCCTGAACCAAACGAACCTGTTCTTTATCAATGCCATAGCTTGATATAAGTATATTTGTAAGATTTTTTATATATTCGGAAAAATTGATTTGCGACAGGTCTCCTGATTTATAAAGACTCTCGTGGATCAGAGACATGGATTGGATCCGGGTCTGGCTCTCCGAGAACATTTTTTTTAGCTTCTCGTCTTTGATTTGACGCGGATAAAATCTGTTGAATCCGTTAACCGTACCAAAAAACATCTCTCCGCTTTTACTCTTATAATAAGATCCGCCCCAGAATTCGTTGCCTAAAAGGCCGTCCTCAATGGTCAGCCTGTGGAATCTGAGGTCAACTTCTTGTCCGTTAACAAAAGCTAGGGGGGCAGAGGCAAAAAGAAAAAAGATAATCCCCAAAATAATTAATGAGACATATTGAGACGAACGTTCAGCTCTCATTTTTCTGTGTAATAGATATCATAAACACAGCTGGATTTTAATCCCTCTGATGTCTTGAATAAGCACAGAGTATGGAAATAAAATGCTTGATTGCTCCCTACCCGGAGTTTGTGATATAAACAAATGAATGCAAATACAAGGAGGTCATTATGCGCGGAAAGGATAGATATGTAGTGGCTTTGGTTATGACTTTTTTTCTGTTATCAAGCATCTCTTGGGCTCAGCAGAAAAAGCCCCTGACTCATGACGTCTATGATGCATGGAAATCTGTTTACCAATCGCAAATATCACCTGATGGAAACTGGATTTTGTATTTGGAAACACCTCAGGATGGGGAAGCTGAAGTGGTTGTTATCAAACTATCAGGGGTTAAGGAAATGCGCCATGCCATAGGCTATTCAGGAGAAGGAACCGATGCAGAAAGGGCTGCAGCCGCTCAATTCAGTTATGACGGCAAGCATGCGGTTTTTTTGATTTCTCCTTCAAAGAAAGAAATAGAGGAATCCAAAGAAAAGAAGAAAGAGAAAGAAAAGAAGAAAGAGAAGGAGCCAAAGAAAAAATTAGGGATCATGCGTCTTTCAGATGGGAAGACAGATATTATAGAAAGAGTTAAAAGCTTTAAGCTTCCCGAGAAAGCCGGAGGCTGGGTCGCTTATTTGAAAGAGGCGCCGGAAAAGGAAGTAAAAGAACAGGAAGAAAAGAAGGAAGAAAAGCCTCAGGAGGGGGAGAAAAAAGAGGAAAAAGAGGAGGAAGAGGAAAAGAAAGAGAAAGAATACGGGACACCTCTCGTCCTGCGGTCTCTTGAGCATGGAAGTGAAGTCACCCTTGACTCAGTCATGGAATACCGTTTTACCAAAGACGGGCAATACCTCATCTATACGGTCTCCAGTGAGGAAAAGCCTGAAACCGATGGGATCTATATCTTAAAGCCTGGCCGGAGCAGCAGCATTTCTCTTTTAACCGGTGAAGGCAACTACAAGAATTTAGCGATGGATAAAGAGGAAACACGTCTTGCGTTTCTAACGGACAGGGATGATTATGAAGCTGATGAGCCCACCTTCAGTTTATACGGATGGGATGTGGGAGCAGAGAAGGCAGTCCTGTGGGTCTCACACACTTCCACTCCTGATTTTCCCAAGGGGATGGCTGTCAGCGATAAGTCCGATGTTTCTTTCACAGAAGACGGAGAGATCGTGATGTTCGGGATCAAAGAGATTCCGGAGCCCAAAGAGGAAGATGAGGAAAAAGAGGAAGATGAGGCCCAATTTGACCTCTGGCACTGGAATGATCCTTTACCCCAGCCCCAGCAGAAACAGATGGAGGAAGAAGTGCGCAGCAACACCTGGGAGTCTGTGTATCACCTGAAGAGCAAGAAATTCGTGAAACTTGCTGATGAAGAAATTCCGGATGTCCGGATTTCAGATAACGGCAAAACAGCGTTCGGACAGACTTTCTGGCCTTATGCCAAGCGCATCGCCTATGTTGGTTCTTTTTATGATGTGTATGTCATCCATCCTCACACAGGTGAAAAGACCCTTGTCAAAAAGGAACTTTATTTCGATGCCCGCTTGTCTCCGGAAGGCCGGTATGTTTACTGGTTTGAGGATAAGGACTGGCATATCTATGATATTGCCTCAGGAACAGAAAAGAACGTGACCAAAGATATAGAGGTGCCGTTCGAGATGCAGGATTGGGATACGCCCAGCCCCCCGTATCCTTATGGTGTGGCTGGTTGGACACAAGACGACAGCTCTCTTCTGGTTTATGACCAGTATGATATTTGGCAGATCAGCCCGGATGGAACAGATGCGCGCAGGATCACAGAAGGATTCGGGAGGGAAAACGATCTGTCTTTCCGTTATGTCAGGCTTGACCCAGAGGAAAAAGCCATTGATCCGGACTCGACTCTTCTTTTTAGAGTGACCAATGAAGAAACCATGGCCACTGGATTTTACTCCGACAGGGTCAAAGGAACAAAAAAGCCCCAAAAGCTTCTTATGGATGACAGGTATTTTGGGTATCCAAGAAAAGCGGAAAATTCGGACACACTGATCTTCAACAGGATGGCCTTTGATGAATACCCGGATGTATGGATCAGTGATATGAATTTTTCAAACCTTCAAAAAATCACTGACCTGGGCCGGCAGATGGAGCCTTATGTCTGGGGAAAAGCAGAGCTCAGAGATTTTAAAAGTTCGGACGGCACGCCGTTACAAGGAATACTGATCAAGCCGGATAATTTTGATCAGGGCAAAAAGTATCCTTTGATGGTCTATATTTACGAGACCCTTCACAGCGGCCTTCATTACTTTCGCCATCCTTCCCCGGGAACATCCATTAATATGCCCTATTATGTGAGCAATGGATACATCATCTGGATGCCTGATATCGAATACCACACCGGTTACCCGGGCCAGGACGCCTTGAAATGCGTGCTTCCGGGAATCCAGATGTTGGTGAAAGAAGGATACATAGATCCGGATGCCATCGGTATTCAGGGCCACTCATGGGGGGGTTACCAGATTTCCTACATGATCACCCAGACCAATGTTTTTGCCGCTGCCGAAGGCGGGGCTCCGGTTTCCAATATGATCTCGGCTTACAATGGGATCCGCTGGGCAAGCGGCATGGTCAGGCAGTTCCAGTACGAACACACCCAGAGCCGCATAGGGGGTTCTATCTGGGAATATCCTTTCCGCTATATAGAGAATTCTCCTATTTTTTGGGCGGACAAGATTCAAACCCCCATCATGTTCATGCACAATGACGCGGACGGGGCGGTTCCCTGGTATCAGGGGATAGAGTTCATCATGGCGCTGCGCAGGCTTGAAAAAGAAGCCTATATGTTCAACTACAACGGAGAACCCCACGGGCTCCGCAAAAGAGTCAACCAGAAAGACTGGACCATCCGTATGCAGCAGTTTTTCGATCACCATCTCAAAGGGGCTCCCATGCCTGACTGGATGGAAAACGGGATCAAAGCCTGGGAGAAAGAAAAAGATTGATTCTTGAGCCAAAGGAGGGATGACCATGGACATAAAATTACAGAGAAGAAGCTCTGTCTTCATAGCTGTTCTGCTCCTTAGTGCAGCTCCTCTGTTTTCAGGAAATGTCCAGGAAACGAAAAAAGTGGAAAAAGCCATACAGGTCCTCCATGAGTTGATCGAACTTCCCGAGGAAGGTATCCCCGAAGCCCTTTTAAACAAGGCTTACGGCATCGCTGTCATACCCGGTGTGTTCAAAGCCGCTTATGTTCTGGGGGGGCAGTATGGGAAAGGAATCCTTGCGGTTCGGGATAAACACGGAGACTGGAGCAATCCTTGTTTTATAAAGATCATGGGTGGGAGCTACGGCTATCAAATAGGGGTCAGTAAATCAGATGTGATACTGGTCTTTAAAAGCCCTGAAAGCATAGAGGGGATCACCGAAGGCACCTTTACTTTGGGAGCGGACGCCGGTATCTCTGCAGGGCCTGTAGGGAGAAGGGCTGAGGGAAGCACAGATTATAAATTCGAGGCGGAGATCTATTCTTATTCTCAAAGCAAAGGACTCTTTGCCGGGGTTTCTATCCAGGGCTCTTCCATTCAGATCGATTATGAAGCCAATGCAGATTTCTACGGCACCTACAGGTACAGCCCTAAGGATATTTTAGGGGGAAAACATATCCCTGCTCCGTCCGTTGCCGAGCGATTGAAGGAGGTTTTATCCGATTACACCCGCTGACCCACGCGAGTCAGAAGAGGAACAATAGACCATGCTCACGGAATTTTGGGATTTTGACAAGGAAATGATCCATGGAAAATACAAAATGGTTATCGAACAGCTTAAAGAATAGCGATTGAATCAGGAAAATCCTTTGTGTACAGATATTTATAAAAAGCTTGCCCTCCATCTGGATGATCTCCCTGGGGGTTATCCTGAGACCGAGAGTGGAGTGGAGCTCCGTATTCTGCGGAGGATGTTCACTCCGGAGGAAGCCAGGCTGGCCCTCAAGCTTACTTTGATCCCAGAAGAATTGGATGTGATCGCCAGGCGTGCAGAACTTCCCAAAGAACAGGTTTCCCGTCAGCTTGAAAACATGGCCAAAAAAGGCCTTATTTATCGTTTGAAACGAAAAGGACGTCCGGTTCGTTTTATGGCCGTTCAGTTTGTCATCGGTATATGGGAGCTTCATGTTAATGATTTGGATCCACAACTTATCAAGGATTTTAACGAATATGTTCCAGTGCTGCTAAATTTCGACGAATGGAAAAAAGCCCCCCTACTCCGCACTATTCCTGTTGAACAGAGCATAGATCATAATTTAGAGGTCCTTGTTTATGAAGATGCGTTCGAACTCATTGATAAAAACTCTAAATTTCTGGAAGCTCCCTGTATCTGCAGGAAAGAGCGCCGTATCATGGGCGAGGGCTGTGATAAACCAGAGGGGAATTGCCTTGTCATGGGAGTCGGAGTTGATATATACAAAAATGCAGGAATCGGAAAAGAGATTGACAAAAACAAAGCAAAGGGACTCATAAAAAAAGCAGATGAGCTCGGACTTGTGCTTCAAGCCAGCTTTTCGAAAAAAATTGCTAATATCTGCTGCTGCTGTGGATGCTGCTGTCAGGTACTTAGAAACTTGAAGAGACACCCATCCCCTGCAGATCTGGTGGCATCGCCTTTTTTTGCTCAGCTGGACCAGGACTTGTGCACGGGATGCGGAGATTGTGTGGAGAGATGCCAGATGGACGCGCTTGAGTTAAATCATGATAAAGCCGTCTTGGAAGAGAATAAATGCATTGGATGCGGTCTCTGTGTTTCTACATGTCCCACTAATGCCTTGACCCTTAAAAGAAAACCAGGCCCTGAAATGCCCAAAGTCCCTGAAAAGTTAACCAGCGCCGCGGTTAAAAGACTTCGGGTAAGGGGAAAACTCGGTCTCGGAAAAGTCAGCTCACTCATTTTACGTTCCAAGAAAGACCGGTTCATATCAAAGGGGCTTAATAAATAAGGTGAATGGTTCAAGCTTAATAATTATAATCAATTCTTCTGCTTTTTGATCAGCACAGCGGCCCAGCCTCCTCCGGGAGCCAATTTTATATCCACCATGCTGTCTGCTGTTACTTCTTTTTCTGTTTTCTTGTAGTCCTCGGCGTGCTTGTGCGCATTGACGCCGTCCTTCATGATGGATGCCGTGTATTTACCCTCGCCCAAAAAGGAAAGGCTCAAATCAAAATCCCGGGGAGTCCAGTCAGCAAGAGCGCCGATATACCAGTTTTCGCCCTTTCTTCTGGCTACCACCAAGTATTCGGCTACCGCAGCCTCAAGGCAAAGAGTTTCATCCCAGGTCACGGGAATTTTTGAAATGAATCGCGCACACTCCTTTTCTCTATAGTAGTTGGATGGGGAATCACAGAGCATCTGCAGAGGGCTGTCATAGACAATGTAAAGGGCTATCTGGTGGCACCGTGTACCCTGGCTCATGGGCCGGGTGTACCGGACGGCAAAATCGGATTTCTGGGCGTTGTTCATAGCTCCGGGAGTGTAGTCCATGGGCCCGGCCGCCATTCTTATAAACGGCAGGGTCACGTCGTGTTTAGGTGTGATGGCCTGGCTCCACTTGCTGTGTTCAAGGCCTTTGACCCCTTCACATGTAAGCAAGTTCGGATAAGCCCGGCGCAGGCCCGCTGGTTTGAATGCGCCGTGGAAGTCGACCAGAAGCCTGTGTTCGGCAGCGTGTTTTGCGGTCCGTTCGTAAAAATTGACCATGTACTGGTCCGCGCGCTGCATAAAGTCGACTTTCACGCCTTTGGCTCCCCATTCGGCATAGGTGCTCAGGATGTGTTCCATGTCCTTATCCAGAGGCTGCCACAGGAGCCACAGGATGAGCCCCACATTTTTCTCCTTTCCATAGGCGATGAGTTCTTTGATATTGATCTCAGGATTCGGTTCAGTGACATTGTGTGTTGTTTGTGACCAGCCTTCGTCCAGGATGATGTAGTCAATCCCGAACTCAGAAGCAAAGTCGATATAGTATTTATATGTCTCTGTATTGATCCCTGATGCGAAGTCCACACCGTAAATATTGAGCGCATTCCACCAGTCCCAGGCGACTTTTCCCGGCCGGATCCATTTGGCATCAGGGATTTTCATAGGGCTTGCCAGTTGATAGACAAGATTGCTTTCGATCAAGGTTCCCGCATCATCAGTTATGATAAAGACTCTCCATGGGAAATCACGCGTCCCTTTTGTTCTGGCTATGTAATTCGCCTGTTTGGTGATGACCTCGTTTCTATCAGTCCGGGTGTCAGCCGGTTTTGTCTCCAGAATGACTTTGGGGAAAAGGCTTTTGAGGGCTTTTTCCTTAGTGCCGGATAGAAACAAACAGGGGTAATCATACAGGTCAGACTCGCTGATAAACACATAATGGGCATCCTTTGTTTGAAGTAACACCGGAAGGGAACAAAAGGCATCTTCAGGGATCTCAGTGAGTTTTTTTTCAAGATATTCCCGCTCATAGTGGGAGATGAGGCTTTCTTCCTGGGGAAAGTATGCTTTGCAGTCCTCCGGGAGGTACAGCCGCAGTTCTTCGTTCTTAATGGTGATCTCCTCCGGATACTGTGTGCTGAACCGGTATGCTATGCCGTCATCATAGGCTCTGAAAATGAGCGAATAAGAGCCTTCAAAATCCAGCCTGATGGTATTGAATGCATCCGTGATCAGAGATGATTTGTTGGGAACAACCGGTCTTATTTCTTTTTTGATTCTGTCTTTACGGGATCTTATGAGAACAGGATTTTTACCCAGGATATTGTCCTTATTTACTATGAGTGAAACCGGGCTTTTATCAATGATAAGCTGGTCTTTGTAATGGACCGACCATGTGATGTGTTCATCAACAAAGATGCGGACATCAATATGCCCGTCAGGTGATTGCAGTGAGTATTCTCTTGGGGAGGCCTTCAGGGGACATATAAGGACCAAAATCAATAGAGTCAAAACGGATGAGAATTTCATGGAGATTCTCCTTATATTGTTTTGTTGTTCGGTTGGTTATATCAGAAATCCTATATTAAAAAAGCGCAGGCTGTCAATGAAGAACTCTTCCAGCTTCAGTCTATTTGATGTTGTAATTTTTTATCTTGTAACCGAGCATTCTCTCTGTGATCCCTAAGTCCCGGGCTGCTTGACTCTGAACGCCCTTGTTTTCCTTGAGTGCTTTCTTTATCTCCATGATTTCGAGATGCTTGACTTTTTCGGTCAGAGACAACCCGTCCATCTGTAGTTTTTCTTCTTTGTTTTCTTTCAGAAACAGAGGGAGATGTGCGGTTGTGATGTATTCTCCTTCGCAAAAGACAACGGCTCTCTCCATGACATTTTCCAGCTCCCTGATATTTCCGGGAAATGGGTATTGAATAATGGCGTTCATGGCTTCGGCAGATATTCCCTCGATTTTTTTTTCTTCTTTCTCGGCAAACTTTCGGATAAAGTGGTCCACTAAAGGGGGAACATCCTCTTTTCTTTTTCTCAGAGGGGGCACATGGATGCGGACGACGTTTAACCGGTAATAAAGGTCTGGCCTGAATTTTTCCTCTTCCATCAGCTTCTCCAAGTCTCTGTTTGTGGCTGCAATGATCCTGACATCTGATTTCAATGGTTGAGAAGAGCCCAACCGGTAAAATTCTCTCTCCTGCAGAAAGCGAAGGAGTTTGACCTGGATCTGGAGAGGGAGGTCACCGATTTCATCAAGAAAAAGGGTCCCTCCGGAAGCTGACTCAAATTTTCCGATTTTTCTTTCATTGGCGCCCGTGTAAGCTCCCCTTTCAGCACCGAAAAGCTCGCTTTCAATAAGGGTCTCTGGAAAAGAAGGGATATTGACAGCAACATAGGGCCCTTTTTTTCTGTTTGAGGAATAGTGGATGGTTTTAGCCACGAGGTCTTTTCCTGTTCCTGTCTCGCCCGATATAAGAACCGTTGCCTCGCTTTTGGCGGCTTTGGCTGTTAGTTGGGCGACCTTGTTCATCTCTGAGGAGGTGAAGATGAAATTTTTTGGACTGAATTTTTCTTCGAGTGAACTTTGAAGCAGCGATATTTCTTTTTTAAGCTTTTGCCGTTCCAAAGCCCTTTCTATCAACAATAGAAACTTACTAAAGTCAATGGGTTTGGCGATGTAATCATAGGCTCCCTTTTTCAAGGCTTGAACAGCTATTTCCACGTTTCCGTATGCGGTCACCATAATAGGTGTGATCAAGGGATTTTTTTCCAGGATCTCCTGAATCACATCTATACCAGTCTCTTTGTCCAGCTTAAAATCAACCACAGCGATATCGATGGTCTGCTCTGTGATGATGTGGAGAGCTTCTTTCTGGGAGGAGGCTTCAAAGACTCCATACCCTTCCTGTTCTAGATTCTCTTTGATCAGTTTTTTCTGGAGGGGATCATCTTCTACGATCAAGAGATGCCCTTTGTCCATGTCAATCTCCTGTTAATTGAATTGAAAAAGAGGTCCCTTTCCCTATATGGCTCTCAAATGAGATCCTTCCCAGATGAGCCTCGATGATTTTTTTTGTCAGGTAGAGACCCACGCCCATTCCTTGGTTTTTATGTGAGTAGAAAGGTTCGAAAATGTGCATCTTTTCTTCATCAGACATTCCTTTTCCGCTGTCTGTGATGGTGATGGCCACTTTTTTTCTATGGTCTTTGGCATGAACATGAACAGAGCCTTTTTCAGTAGCCTCTATAGAATTTTTCAACAGGTTAAGAAAAACCTGACTCATCAATCCCTTATCCGCATGGAGAATGACCTCTTTGTTTTCGGAATACTGCATGTCCACTGACTTTGAGAGGCCTTCCCTTCTTAAAGACTCAAAGATGTCCCCGATAAGTTCCTTCAGGACAAATCTTTCCTTCTGGAGGTTCATTGGTTTGAGTGCGGATGAGAAAAGATCAATGATACGGGATATTTTTTGTACTTCTGTTCTTCCTTGAGAGACATCCTCCCGGAGTTCCAGGGGAGATTTTTTTTGCAGGAGCTCCAGTAGAAGAGAGAGGCTGTTCAGCGGATTTTTGATTTCATGGGCGATCCCTGAGGTAAAAGCGGAGATTTCACGGAACCTCTCCTTTTCCCGCTTTTCCTTCTCTGTTTCCTTCTCTTTTTTCATGTAGCGGGCTTGGATTTGATAAATGCCTAAAAAGAAAATGATTCCTATACCTGCGATGACAGAAAAAAGAATGATGAAATTTCTTTGTGAATGGGCCACCATCTCTTCAAGATTGATCAAAGAGTATCCCAAGTAAATATAGTAGGTTTTATTATCCGGAGCCGAAAAAGAAGAAAAGAAGTTATAGATCTTCCCTGCCGGCGAGTCGATGACCCATGTCTCTTTTTCTCCGATGGTTTGACGGGAAAGGGGAAGATAACCCTCGAACTGAGACTTCCAGCCCAATATGTTTTTTTCGCTGTCCAGAAGGGCCATATAATAGATATTATCCTCTCCCGAATAAAGCTCGAAGATCTCCTCTGCTTGATAGTTTTCGCTCAAATAGTGTGAGATGTTTGTCTTGAGGATTTCAGCTGTAGAGCGGAGCTGTCCTTTTACCAGGTCTTCTACCTTGGTTTTGATGTAGGATCTGTTCACTGTGGAGAGGATAAAAAAAAGAAGAACAATCCCCATCAGAGGAAGAAAAAAAAATAAGAAAAGAGCCTTCTTTTTCACTAGAAATCCCTTTTTCTTTTCCACTTCCTGAGGGTCTGTCCTTTCCCTCCTCTCCAATTGGGAAAACCGTGCCGGTCTCTAAGAAGAAGGGTTTGACCGCTGAACTGAACTTCTCTGGCAATGATGTTCTGGACGTTTTCTTCGGATGAGTATGAGGACCCCTTTACTACAAGATATTCGCCCTGATGAAAATCATGGTCAAAGAACCACACAGGGCTGATTTCAATGTTAAAGATTGTTTTTGTCTTGTTTTCCTCAAGGATGACGATGAGAAAAGGAGATGTGTTCTTGTAAAGAGGCTCCATTTTGATTTCTTTAATGGTGCCTTTGACCGTGACTTCCTTATCCACGTTGTAATAATGCTCTTTCTTTTGTCCGTAGGAAAAAATGGTTGAAAGGAACAAAAAAAGAGCCAATCCCCATAGAGAAAGACGCTTCATTTTTTTTCTCCAAAAGGCATGTTCCATTGAATCCCTGCTGAAAAAAAGAGCCCGTCCCAATTAAATAAAGGATCGTTGGAATCATTATCTACATAAAAACAGGAGATTGAAACAGAGAATTTTGTAAAATTCTTTTCAATGCTCACTTCGAACTGCCTTCTTTCATCGTTTCGCAGTATATCTAGGGGATCTCCTTCAAGGCTTAAACTATAGATCCCCGGGAATTCTTTATTATCCATAGTATACCTCAACTTCCCTTGTATATTCCAGGGGATAAGCACAGACAGTTGGGCTCCGATCCTGAATCCTTCCCAGGAAAAACGGTCATAGGAAGGATTTTCGACAGCATAGAACTCTTCTATGTAAGTGAAAGGGTTTTTTCCGGAGAGGCTCCACTGCCTTGTACCGGTTAGCTGAAGCCCTACGCGACTCCCCAGTCCCTGGGCAATCAATCCTGACAGAGAAAATACTTGGATTTCCTGTGCATGACTCTGAGTTTGTGAGATGAATTGATTCAGTCCGGCCTTATAGGGATTGTGTCTTCCTTTGCCTCCAGAAGACAACAGATTTGTTTCCATGACCATAGGTTCTTCGGAGAGATATGGGTGCAAAAAGTTTTTATATCCCCAGCCTATCTCTCCTTTCAGAGTTGTTTTCGTCTGGAAGTATTTATCAAGGGAGAGCATCAGGGAGTGGCTCGTATGGTCAAACACGGACGACTTATAATTTTTGTATTCAAAGGTATAGTTGGATTTTAGAATGGAACTCTGGCTGAGATAAGTCTTGAAAGCCCCAAAAAAATTTATTGAAAAATAATTAAAATCAGAATAGTCCGACTGATAAAAAGCTCCGCGTCCGGCCAGAGAAAAATAAAATGCTGATTTTTCATTTACCGTATAAAGAGTGTTACCGCCAAGATCTTGAGTGTAATAGGAAAGATTTGTGTTCTCGTAGAGATAGGAATAATTCCCTTCTGTGAACAGTGAAAATCCCGAGAAGTCCTTGTCTAAATATATTCCCAGGCTAGAGAGCTGGTCCGACTCTGCATACAGGTTCTGGAAGAGATTGTCCGTCGCGTTGTGGGAAAAGGACAGAGACAGAGTGTCGGCCATCATGTTTGTGATGAACACCAACGTAAAAAATAGGATGAGTATGTGTCTTTTCAAGTTTTTCTCCTTAAAAAAGGGGAAGGGGGTGATCACGCCCTTCCCCTTTTATGTGTCATCTGCCGCCGCGCCTGTTGCCTAGGCTTTTGGGCCCTGTGCCGTCACAGGTGCCTGTTCCGAATTGGTTGTTGCTGAAGTCACTCATTCCGCCGAAACGAGCTGAAGGACCCCTTCTTCCATTACCTGCCATGTATCCTGTTCCATCTTTGGGTCTGGTCCAGTCACTGTCCTGGCCGTTGGGGATTCCATCATTGTCGTGGTCCCGGAAGTCATTTGCAAAATCGCAGATTCCGTCCCCGTTTTCGTCTACAAAGAGGGTGCGGACTTGAAACCTTGATTTTACCATGTTCTGTACGGTATTTCGAGATGCTTTTTGCTGTGTATCCTCGGCGAGAACAAAGCTCACTCCCAGGATCATTAAGACTCCTAACAGCGCGATTGTTTTTCTGATGTTCATTTGAATCTCCTTTCGTTTTATTTGTTTCATCAAGTCTTTATTAATGCAAAACTCATGCCAAGTTTTATCTTGTTGAAAAAAAATAGGATAAGGTATTTTTGAGCTGACAGATTCCTACAATTTTGTAGGAAATCCTACAAAATTGTAGCGCCTTTTAAAAAAAATTTCCCCCAAATTTATACTGGAGAGCCTATGTTATGGCTTCTTCCAAGCCGCCTTTTTTATGAGCCATAAATAATTCTAAGTATTATTCAGTTGTAAAAAGAAAGTAATCATAGAGAGTACGAGCGATCTGAGCGATGACCTCTTCGCTTTCTTCATTATCGATTTTAGCTTCTTTTATGAATACGACAGCTATGATATTTCCTGCATCTCCGGGGAGCTCAATGATTCCCACGTCATTGGTTGTAGCCCCTATGGTCCCGGTTTTATGATAGACGGTAGTCCCGGGGGGAAGAATACCTTTGAGCCGGGCTTCTCCGGTCTGGCAGCGCTTCATGATATCAAGCAGACACTCTGAATTTTTCTGAGAAAGGATTTCCTTATTCCAGATTTTTTGCAGTAAATGTGCCATGGCCGCAGGAGACGAGGTGTCCTGTTTGTCCTTGCTGAAATCCTGGGCGGCTTGTTCGCGCTGTTCTTTTGATAGCTGTCCGAGCTGCTTGACAACGTCATCATCTGAGTAGGGCTCGCTTTCTTTAACGGATGTGACTCCCAGAAAATGGGCGATGGCTACATAGGTGGGACGGCTGACATCTATGTCCGTGATCCCTAGTTCCCGCATTTTTTGCGTGACCGATTGGGAACCGCCCGCGTATTTCAGGCAGACGTCTGTGGCGCTGTTGTCACTTATCAGCAGCATCAATTCTAACAAGTTTTGGACGGAGAGGATGACTCCAGGATCGTCCAGCAGCCGGGCTATGGTCCCGCTTCCGGGGTGGAGGTCGCTTTTTTTGATTTCGATCATGTCTGAAAGCGTGATGTCTCCTTTTTCAACCAGGGATAAAAGCGTTACAGCTATAGGGATTTTAAAAGTGCTGGCCATGGGATAACGGATATCTTTGTTGTAATAAAAGGCTCTGCCTGTCTCGAGATGAAAGGACCCGACACCCACAGACCCTCCTGTGCTTTTTTCGAATCGGGCTATCTCATCTGTGAGCCTCTGAGCGGCAGCACCCTCATCATCAGAAACGCAAACAGCAGAAAAGCTCTCAAGGCTGTTTACAGAGAAAACTAAAATTAAAGATACGATAAGTATCAAAAACCGGCACCGTCTTTTCATGCCTCTTTCTCCTTTTTGTTGTTTTCTTGAATTTTGTCGAGACTATTTTAAACCTGACTTATTCATAAAAAAATGGCGATGTATTTATTATTCATTTTGTCCCAGCGATATGCAAGACTATTTTAAGAATGACGACAGCCACTATTTTGCTGGTTAGGTATTTAATTTTAATCGCCATTTTTTTACCATAGAGACGAGCCGATCTCACAGCATCTGCTTCGTTACAGGGCATTCGTAGTGAAGCACCACGACTTTATGCCCTGTGCCTTGCATCTGCAGCAACCTCGACTCGTTCATCATCCAGATAAAGCAATGTGAGTGAAATCTCAATTTCTCATTTTCACAGGAGAACAAGACTTGAGTTCATAGGCCCTTTTACATCGGGGGGAGCAAAAAGGCAGTTGTCGTTCTTTCTGGCAGATGATATGATTTCTTAATCCGGGAGGAAAGTCATGTCTATAAAAAGATTGATGGTTCTATTTATCGTCCTGTCACTCTGTGCCGCAGGGTTTACACAAGAAGAAACAGACCTAACACTGCGGCTTGAGATCGGGGATTCCTTGTATAAATCAAAGACTTTTAGGATAGAAGAAGGGAAGATATTCTCTGCCGCCAAAGGAAAACCCGTTGCGTTTAAAGAGATGATAGATGAGATGAAAAAAGCCCGGTTTGTCTATGTGGGCGAGACGCACGACAGCCTTGCTATGCATGATATTCAGTTCAAAATCGCCAAAGCTCTGTATATGCAGGACCGGGATCTGAGTATCGGACTTGAGATGTTTGATGTTACCTGGCAGGAGAAGCTCAACCAGTGGAGTATGGGCATTATGAACGCTGATGAGTTCATAGACGAGGCAATATGGTATGAAAACTGGAATTTCAACTTTGCTTATTATAGAGAAATATTCGAACTGGCAAAAAAATACAGGATTCCCCTGTATGCGCTGAATGCCCCCAGAGAAATAATCCACAAAATAAGAATGGGGGGCTGGGGGTCTTTAAGTGAGGAGGAAAAGAATATTGTGCCTGAGCCAGGGCTTTCAAACGAGGACCACAGGCTTCTTATGCAAACGATTTTTAGCGGAGTGGATATGCCCGAAGCCATGAAGGGTCATGAACAGATGATGTTCGAAGGCCTATACAGGGCTCAATCAGCATGGGATGAAGTGATGGCCAAAAATACGATCAAAGCCGCTGAGGTGGAAGGAAGCAGGGTCATTGTGTTTGCGGGTTCAGGACATCTTTTGTATAACCTCGGGATCAACCGCCGGGTTTATGAGAGCAAGGCTCTCCCTTTCAAAACCGTTGTCTGTATCCCTGTGCCGGAAGGCGAGGAAAGCATCGAGGTTTCCAGAAGCCTTGCTGATTTTGTGTGGGGGATTCCTTTTGAGGAGAGGCCGGTGTATCCTTCGCCCGGGATAGCGCTGAAAAAAGTGGAGGGTCTGGATAACCCTGTCATTGAGCGTGACCCGGTTTCAGGAGTCGCAAAAGGACAAAATTTCAAAAAGGGCGATATTATTTTATCTGTTGACGGAAAAAAGTACACTTCCATTAACGATCTTAGAAAATATCTTTCCCAATTCAGTTGGGGAGATGAAATCCTTTTCCGGATGCTCCGCGAGGCAGTGGCGATCGAAACCAAGCTGGTCTTCAAGGGAAGAGGAGAAGATTGAATTTTATCCGGCGCCTTGGTGTTCTTGAATTTGTTTGAATGAATGGTTAGAATAAACGGGTAAAACAACAATGATAGCGGATAAATTTAATGGAAAATAAGAAAGATTATTATCAGATTGAGAAAAGGATTCAGGGGTATAAGCAAGAAATCGACAGAATGGAGGAAGAAGAAGATATTGATAAGGAAAGGATCAAACAGCTCAGGGATTCCATAAAAAAGGAATGGGAGAAGATAAAACCCCAACTCACGCCCCTCCATTTTGTACAGATCGCCCGGCACCCGGACAGGCCTTATACTCTGGATTATATCGAAACTCTGACAGGTGATTTTTTGGAGTTTCACGGGGACAGGCGCTCTGGTGATGACCCTGCGATCGTGGCCGGATTCGGGACGTATAAGGAACGGACAGTAGTGATTATCGGGCACCAAAAAGGACGGAAAACAAGAGAGAGGATCGCAAGGAATTTTGGCCAACCCAATCCTGAAGGATTTCGCAAGGCATTGAGAATAATGAAGTTAGCTGAAAAATATGGATATCCTATCATTACTTTTATAGACACACCGGGAGCTTATCCCGGTTTAGAAGCAGAAGAGAGGGGCCAGGCGGAGGCCATTGCATACAACCTCAAGGAGATTTCAAAGCTGGAGGTTCCCATAGTGAACATTGTCATCGGAGAAGGAGGAAGCGGCGGTGCGCTTGGCATAGGAGTGGGAGATGGGCTTCTGATGCTTGAAAATTCTTTTTATTCTGTCATATCTCCCGAAGGATGCGCTGCGATCCTCTGGAAAGACCAGAGCGCTGTATCAAAGGCCGCAGAGAACCTCAGATTTCTGGCAGAGGACCTGATGAAATTTGGCGTGGCAGATAAAATAATAAAGGAACCCCCCGGAGGAGCCCATATTAACTGGTTGGAGACATTTAACAATGTGGATAAGGAACTGGAAAAGACCTTGAAAGAGATAGAGAATATGTCTGTTGAGAAGCGTCTTGAACACAGGTATCAGAAGTACAGGAAGATCGGTGTTTTTGAGGAAAATAATGAGCCAAAGTAAAAACAGGGAGCCGTCCTCCATCAAAGGAACCAGAGATATCCTGCCAGCTGAATCCAGAAAGTGGCAGAGGGCGGAACGGGAAGTAAAAAGAATGTTTGAGCTTTATGGATACATGGAAATAAGGACGCCTGTTTTTGAATCCACTGAACTTTTTAAAAAAGGTACTGGCGAGACCTCCGATGTGGTTATCAAGGAGATGTACACTTTCACAGACAAAGGGGGCCGATCCCTGACTTTAAGGCCTGAATACACTCCTTCTGTTGTCCGGTCGATCATAGAAAACAGGCTTTACTTGAAGCCCGATCTGATGAGATTTTATTTTATCGGGCCTATGTTCCGGTATGACAAACCCCAGAAAGGCCGTTACCGCCAGTTCCATCAGGCAGATATTGAAGTATTCGGAGAGAAGGATCCTGAAGTGGATGCGGAAATAGTGGAGATGGCCTTTACGCTGCTTAAAAATCTCGGGGTCAGAGGTATAGAAATCATTATCAATTCCGTAGGATGCAGAAATTGCCGTCCTGAATACCACAAAAAGTTAAGGACAGCCGCGGAAGAGCAAAGGGCGAGGCTCTGTGATGACTGCCAGAGAAAAATCGATACAAACCCACTTCGAATTTTTGACTGCAAGAAAGATAACTGCAGAAACGCAGCTTCAGGGTTTCCGAGGATCACAGAATTTCTCTGTGCCGAATGCCAGAGCCATTTTGAAAAATTTTGCCGGCTGCTTGATTTTTATGGTTTGAAATATACGGTCGATTCACAGTTAGTAAGAGGCCTGGATTATTATACCAAGACGACTTTTGAAATCACATGTTCTCAACTGGGTGCACAGGACGCTGTTTTAGGTGGGGGCCGTTATGATGAGATGATGAAGGATTTCGGGGGCCCTGATATATGCGGTATAGGATTTGCCATGGGGATGGAGAGGCTCCTTTCCGTAATGCCAGACACGGATGAGCCTGAGAGATTCCTTTATATCGTGCACATGGGAGAGGAAGCCAAGAAAGTCTCCATGAAGCTGGCTCAATATTTCCGGGAAAAGGGAGTTGAATGTGTGCTGGAGTATAAGGACAGAAAGCTTAAAAAACAAATGAGCCGCGCAGACAAGCTGAAGGCCGCATGGACCCTGGTAGTGGGAGATGAGGAGATAAAGAAAAAGAAATACCAGTTAAAGGAGATGAAGACAGGGAACCAAAAGGAAGTCACAAAAGAAGAGGCTTTAAAAGGAATGATCTGATAAAGAGAGAATTTTCTTTTGACCTTTACAGGAGACGCCATGAAACCCAAAAGCACATTGGATGGGAAGCGAACACACTTTTGCGGAGAGCTGCGCCGTATAGATATGAATAAAGAAGTCGTTCTCTTCGGCTGGGTGAACAGGGTCAGAGACATCGGGAATCTTGTCTTTATAGACTTAAGGGACAGAGAAGGTCTGGTTCAGGTCGTCATCTCTTCTGAACAGAAGGACCTTTTAGACAAAGCCAAAAGTATTCGCATGGAGTATGTGCTGGCTGTAAGGGGAGTTGTGAAGCCCAGAGAGAAGGACATGAGGAATCCTGAACTTGCCACAGGAGACATTGAGGTCTCGGTCAAAGATATGGAAGTCTTAAGTCGGAGCGAGACCCTCCCGTTTGTCATCTCCGATCCTGTCAAGGCGACGGAAGAGATGCGGTTCAAATACAGGTATCTTGATTTGAGACGGCCTTCCATGCAGAGGAACGTCAGGCTCCGCCATAGGGCAGCCCTAACCGTCCGGAATTTCTTGGATAAAAAGGGTTTTTTTGAAATCGAAACACCTTTTTTAACAAAATCGACCCCGGAGGGGGCCAGGGACTATCTTGTGCCCAGCCGTGAGTACAAAGGCCGCTTTTTTGCCCTTCCCCAATCTCCGCAGCTTTTTAAGCAAATATTCATGATATCCGGATTTGACAGATATTTTCAGATCGTCAGATGTTTCAGGGATGAAGACCTGAGAGCTGACAGACAGCCGGAATTCACCCAGATAGACATGGAGATGAGCTTTGCGGGACAGGAGGATGTGTTTTCCGTAACCGAAGAGATGATGACTTGTTTGTTTGATTTGATCGGAGTTCAATTGGAGCGTCCCTTTCCCAGAATCACCTATGAGGAGAGTATGGAAAGGTTTGGAACAGACAGGCCTGACCTCAGAAACAGGATGGAAATAAAGGACCTTACGGATACAGGATCGCGCATAGATTCCAGAATCATCCAGTCAGCCCTTCAGTCAGAGGGAGTGCTCAAAGGGCTTGTGGTACCAAACGGAAAAGATCTCTCAAGAAGCCAACTGGACAAAGTGGGGAAAAGAGCCAGAGAGCTGGGAGCAAAAGGGATCATATGGATCAAAAATGAAGAGCAAACATATGCATCCCCTTTAAAGCTCAAACCAGAGGACTTTGCTCAAATATGGCAGGAGGCAGGGGCTGGAGATGATGATCTCCTTCTGCTTGTAGCAGACAAAAAAGAGACAGCCCTGTGTGTGCTCGGGGAGCTGAGAACGGAATTTTTTTCTCAGGAAAAAACAGACAGCGCGGATTTTCAATTTGTATGGATAACGGATTTTCCTCTTTTCGAGTGGAGTGAAGATGAAAACAAGCTGGTGTCCATGCACCATCCTTTTACATCGCCCAGGAAGGAGGATATGCCTGAACTGGAAAAGGAGCCTCTCAAGGTAAGGGCGGATGCCTATGACCTGGTCGTAAATGGGGTTGAGATCGGCGGAGGCTCGGTAAGAATAAAGGACAGGGATACCCAGGAAAGGGTATTCAGGGTTCTCGGGCTGGATAAAAAGGAACAGGAGCGAAAGTTCGGATTCTTCTTGAAAGCCCTGACTTACGGCGCTCCTCCGCATGGAGGGATAGCCATGGGTTTTGACCGTATCGTCATGATATTGGCCGGAGAAAAATCTATCCGTGATGTGATACCTTTTCCAAAGACCACCAGTTCTCTTTGCCTTATGACTGATTCTCCGTCCGAGATCGATGAGATCCGGATTAGAGAGCTGGGGATCCGAATTAGTGAAAAACATAAAGGGGGAACAAAGAATGAAAAAGAGTAACAATGTTTTAAGCACTGATTTTCAAAAAGCATTAGATTTGGGACGGCCGCCTAACATAAAAACACTGTTTCCCAATTCAAAGGCCTTATTAGTGAGCGGTAAATTCATAGACAGGGCTGTTCTCAATAAAGGCAAAGCCATATGCATGGCTGCCAACGGACGAAACCATTTTGTTATCCGCGGGGCGCTCAAAGCAGCCCAGAGAGCGAATTCGGTCATGATTATTGAGATCGCTAAGTCAGAGGGGGGGGCCGATGCTTACTGCGCTGTGAACTACTGGAATATAGCCAGGCACGTCGATGCCGTGTGCAATGAGCTGGGCATAACCGTGCCTGTGGCCATCCATGCTGACCATTACACCATAAAGAAGAAAGAAGATATCGAACCCGCACGCACAGAGATCCCCACTTTGTTTGAAGCGGGGCTGACCTCAATTGCCATAGATGCCTCACATCTCCCGGAGGATGAGAATTTACTGGCAAACCTGGAACTCAGCAAATACGTTCCTGAATGGGCTTCTTTAGAGACCGAAGTGGGAGAGATAAAAGGGAAAGAAGGCCTTTCCACGGAAGAGGAAGCGCTGTTTCAGATACAGGGGCTTAATGCGCATGATATCTTTCCGGATTGGATCGCCCTCAACAACGGGACGACCCATGGAATAGAAGATAGCGATGCAGGCATTCAGGTGGGCCTCACTTCAAGGATACACAAAGCGATTGAAAAGTACCATGTTTCCGGCGCCCAGCACGGGACTTCAGGAAACAGCTCTGACAGGCTTCGGAAGATAGCGCAAAAGACCCGGACCACAAAAGCGAATGTGGCCACAGCGCTCCAGATGATATCCTGGGGATTACAGGTCAATGATTACGGCAATGCCCAGCAGGATAAAGATGGTAATTTCATTAAACTGGAGGGAGAAGGCGTGACAGAGGACATGTGGCAGAAGATGAAGGCCTATGCAGAGGAAAAAGGCCTTAAGGGAGGAAATTATAAAAAATTGAATCTTCCTTTTGAGAACAAACTCCTGGGGCAGACCATAGAAATCAGAGGACGGATGATAAAAAGGGTGGAGGATTTCGTTTTTCACATGCTGGTGGATGTGTTCAATGCCAAAGACACCGCCCCCATTGCTCTGGATGCCATATTAGAATCTGGTTCCTGCGACCCGGGTCCCAAGGTTGGCCGGATAGATGACCCTGCAGAATGGACTGTTGATAAAATCAGAGAGAAAGCGCAGACTTTCTCCGGCGGGAAAAGGTGAACAGGACACTTTCTCAGGGAATTTAAGACTGTTTAACAGACTACTATAGCCTTATTAAAGAATGAAATACGCTTACTTTGCTTCAACCGGGAGGACAGGAACCGATTTTTTCACTAAATTATTTAATGATGTGGTGAAAAATTGCTGGAGCCTTCACGAACCCAAACCCGCATTCAGGAGAAAGGCATCAAAGCTGATATCCAGGCCGTACAGTTTTTTTGATTACACTTATTTTAAAATACCGAGGATCTGCCGTCATTTAAAAAGAAAAGAAGAGTGGTATGTGGAGACCAACTATCATCTTTTTGCCGCTATACCCTTGATAAGAAAAGCATTTCCGGAATCGCTCGTTTTTCATCTCATAAGGGATGGAAGAGATGTCACTACTTCGTGGCTCAACAAGTTCCGCTACATAACTAATGACCACATTGTCCCCTTTGACATTCCAGGGGATAAGGAGCGGGAATACTGGGAGACATGGAACCCTCTGCAAAAACTCGCCTGGTACTGGAAAACAGTCAACAACCATATTTTAACGACTCCTGCGGATCTCCTGGTCAAATTCGAAGATATTTTTCAAGGTGAAAAAAAGGGATGTTTCGAAATATTGGACATGTTTGATGGGATTGAATACCGCCGGGAACAGGTTCTCGCCTTACTGTCCGAGAAAGTCAATGAAAACAAGAACGATTTTTTCCCGAAATATCAGGAATGGCCTGACAGATGGACAGAGCAGTTCTGGGAGATCGCCGGAGAAACCATGGAGTCCTTTGGTTATAAAGAATAATCTTTGTTAAGTGCTCTCTTCCCTTTAATCTTCGGCTTTACAGAAAAAATACTTGACAAGGGAGATGAATTCTTCTATATTACCGAAGATATTACAAGGAGTGCCAGATGAAATATTTATCAAGGCAGGAAGAACTTCTCCTCCTTTCCATTTTAAGGCTGGGTGAGAATGCCTATGGTGTGCCTATACGCCAGCATGTCTCAGATGTGACCGATAAATACTGGTCTATCGGGGCGATTTATGATGTGCTGGACAGATTGACAAGAAAAGGGCTGGTGTCCACGATCACCGGAGAGCCTGAAAAAAAAAGAGGGGGAAAAAGCAAAAGATTCTTCAGATTAACGAAACAGGGAGTCAGAGCGCTTGAAGAAGTCAGGGAACTCCAACAGAAAACCTGGGTTGACATTTCTGTGCCCTCTTTAAAAAACAGGTGAGATCCATGTCGCCCGAGAGACTCGCACCTCCGCCTCTTGCAGCCTGGCTTTTAAAGGCGATCGCCAGTCCCGGCGAATATGACCCTGCTTTCGGAGACCTCGTTGAGACATTTGAATATATTGCTGAAAAAGAGGGGCACAAAAAAGCCAAGAGATGGTTTTGGAAAGAAGTTCTGAAATCCTTGTCAGGTTTTCTAAAGAACAGAACACAAAAGGGGGCCGCTATGATCAGAAATTATTTTAAGATCGCCCTCAGAAATATCAGCCGGAACAAAACCTTTACTCTGATAAATACCCTGGGATTGGCCGTTGGCATGGCCTGTTTCATATTGATAACACTCTGGATCCAGGACGAGCTGAGCTATGACAAGTTTCATGCCAATAAAGATGACCTTTACCTGATTACCATCATTCATCCCGACAACATTATGGATCCGAATGTACCCTATGCCCTAGCCCCGCGTTTGGCAGAAGAAATCCCTGAAATCGCCCATTTTACCCGGATATACAGCCTCGGCAGCATCAGGACATGTACCTTCAAATACCAGCCGAGTCAGGGGATGCCTGTTATGTACTATGAGACAAGCGTCGACCTGGTCGATTCTTCCTTTTTTTCCATGTTCTCTTTTCCGTTTGTATACGGGAATGCCCAGACGGCTTTTCGAGATCCTCATTCACTTGTCATAACGGAAAGAATCGCTGCCAAATACTTTGGCCGAGAAAATCCCATGGGAAAGACTCTGACTTTGAATAATCAGGAAGACCTGATTGTCACAGGCGTGATTGACATCCCCTCCAATTCCCACCTGCAAATGGATTTCATTGCCCGGCTGCCCGATCGACTGGATAACGATTGGAACTGGAGGGATCCCTCCTATGTCCTTTTGAGAGGAGACTCGTCTCTTCCAGATGTGAAAGACAAAATCAGGGGAGCTTTAAGCCGGCACAGTCCTTATCCCTTTGCGGATACTCTCAAAGTCGATATGCTGCCCCTTACCAGAGTCCACTTAAGTTTCGGCCGCCGCATGTATGTGTATATCTTTTCGGTGATCGCAGTCTTTATTCTGCTGATAGCATGTATCAATTATATGAATCTGGCTACAGCCAGTTCGTCCAATCGAGTCAAGGAAGTCGGGTTGCGCAAAGTCATGGGGGCCAAACACCAGGAACTCATCCAGCAGTTCCTGGGAGAGTCCATTCTGATGTCATCTATCGGACTTGGCCTCTCTCTTATTCTGGTGAGAATAGGGCTTCCCTTGATCAACAGTCTTGCTGCCAAGCAATTGGAATTTTCGCTTCTCTACAGACATTCGATGTATCTTTATTTGTTGGGGCTCATTTTGATCGTGGGTTTGGTATCAGGACTCTATCCGGCCTTTTTCCTTTCTTCCAACCGGCCGGCCGAGACTCTCAAAACATCTTCTCCTTTCAAATCCAAGCGTTCTTTATTCCGGGTGGTCACGGTTGTCGGGCAGTTTGCTGTTTCTGTACTGCTTATTGCCTGTACAGCAGTGGTCTTTCAGCAGTTGGATTTTATTCAAAAAAGGCCTTTGGGGTTCAGTCTTGATCATGTGTTGAAAGTTCCGATTAATCCTATCCTTTTGAACCGGTTTCAGAGTTATAAGAATGATCTGCTTCAGAATGCGAATGTCCTGAGTGTCACAGCCGGTCAATCCGTTCCCTATGAAGAAGATTACAAGACTTCCGGGGTGGAATGGGAAGGGAAGGATCCGGAGATGTCCCCTTACATCAGATATAGCATCGTGCAATCCGATTATATAGAGACCTTTGGGATGGAGGTAGTGGAAGGCCGGTCCTTCCAAAGCGGATCCCTGGCTGATATGAGAAATTATGTCATAAATAAAGAAGCGGCCGAATACATGGGCATGCAAGATCCTGTTGGCCAAAAGCTTGTTTATTGGGGAACGACAGGAACCATCATAGGAGTGGTTAATAACTGCCACCATGTGTCCCTACATCGGGAAATCATGCCTCATATCTATACCGTCAATCCACTTCATTACAATGCTTTGAAATATGTTTTCATAAAGATCTCATCAGCAAATGTTCCGGATACATTAGAATATATAAAGGAAACCTCAATGAGCTATGCCCCGAACTTCCCCTATGAATACAATTTTATCGACCGGGGAGTGCAGACCCTCTACCAGTCAGAGCATAGATTGGGAAGGATTTTCAGTGCCTTTGCTTTTCTGGCGATTTTTATATCCTGCCTGGGGATTTTCGGACTGGCCTCCTTTACTGCCGAAAAAAGAACCAAAGAGATCGGAATCCGTAAGGTCCTGGGTGCACCTGTTTCTCATATTGTGATCCTCCTGTCCAAGGAATTTTCCCGCTGGATCCTTCTGGCTAATCTCATAGCCTGGCCCATAGCTTGGTACGCTATGAGTAAATGGCTGCAAAATTTTGCCTACCGGACCGGATTGAATCCGCTGCTGTTTATCTTTGCAGGATTACTCTCATTAATGGTTGCGGCGATTCCGGTAGGCTATAAGGCCATAAAGGCAGCTGTCGCTGATCCCGTGGATTCTCTCCGCTACGAGTAATCCCTTTGAATTGGTAGCGGATTCTTTCCTAATGAGATTACCTTTTCCCTGCATCCTTCTGGTTCCTGTCTTTTCTCTCCTTATAAATTATTTCAATCAGCCGTAACAAACAGATCCAGGAATTCCTTGGCAAAGGGCGAACCTTCGATCCTGCCCGAACCAAGAGATCCAATGAACAGGCTGGTCAGTTCTTGACTGTTAGCAAGCAGGATCAATGTCATATTTTTGTCAGGAACCTTTAAATACAATCCGGAAAATGTAGATTGCCAGCCTGTATGATAAACTATTTTGTGGTTTTTATATTCACCAATAAACCAACCCAGGCCGTAAGGTATTTTTTGACCGTTGTTCAATTGGCCGGGAGTAAAAGCCAATTCTCTTGATTCTGGAGTGATGAGTTGGTTGTTGTCCAAAGCTCTGTCGAATTTGGCAAGATCTGTTACCGAGGATATAATCCCTGCGCCTGCGCCCAGTTGGGGATTCGGGTACTCTCCCAAAATCCATTCATTTTCTTCATTTTTATAATATGGTTTAGCCAATTTTTCTAATACTTCTGCTTTTGTGGTATCGGTTTGCATTGGGATTGAATGGGTCATGTTCAGTTTCTGAATAATATCTTCTCTGATGAGTTGTTCAAAATTTTTCTCTGATACGTGATCAACGATCCTTGATAAGGGGCTGTATAAAAAACCACTATAATGGAAATACTCTCCAGGGACGCCTTCGCAAGTTTGCGTTAGATGATGCCTTAAAGTGATATCGTATTTTTTATAATTATATTCTGACATCAATGCCGTCAAATCTGGTTGATTATCTTCAAGCCATTTCTTCATATGGTCAAAATACTCAACATAACCGGGCCAATAGTCTTTAAGGGCTCCATCCAGATCAAGTTTGCCTTGCTCCGCTAATCTCAGAATAATGGTGGAGGCTATGGGTTTGGTTATAGAGGCTATTCGATAAGGGGTTGAGGCTGTAGCCGGAATCTTGTTCTCTACATCAGCATAACCATATCCTTTGGAGAAGATGATATGCTGGTTATACAGCACAGCCACCGAAATAGAGGGAATTTCATACTTTTGCCTTAAAGTTTCAAGCTTTTCATCATACTGATTGATTTGTTCATTGAAGCTGAAGGGGCTGCAGTGCAGCATCAATAGAATCAGGGTGAACAGAATGAAAAAGATCAAATATATTTTGGGCATGCTTTACTCCTTTTTTGGGATTTATAAATCTTCAGTATTTTCTACGGGAAATCCGGAAGAAAGGTTCATGATTATTTCTGAAGGAATCCGTTTCCTATAAAAACAGGTTGAGTTATAGAAATGGTCATAAGTGATTTAATTGAGTTTTTTTACTTGACATTGTATTATTTATATATATAAATATAGCAATATAAAAATGCATATAAAGATGGATAATAGGAGAGCTGTGAATCAACTTTATTTTCAATGAAAGGGGTATTCTCTCAATGAAAGAGATGTATAGGAACGAAAGTGAGATTTTAAAAGCCATTGCCCATCCTGTACGTTTGCATATCATAGATCTCCTGCTCATAGGAATCCCTAAGGATGCCTGCAGCGTTAATTCCATTCAGAAAGAATTAGATATCCCTCAACCCACTATATCTCAACACCTCCAGGTACTAAAAAATCAAGGGATCATTGATGGAGATAAAAAAGGAGTTACAGTGTGTTATAAGGTGGTTGATAAGCGAGTGGCTAAAATTCTACAGGTGCTGAAGGAATAAAATCATATCATGCAAAAGAAAAAAACTGTTCTTATCGGGATCGGGAACAGTCTGCTCTCGGATGATGGTATCGGTCCTTTTCTGGCGAAAACAATAGGGCAAAAACTTGATATCCCTTTCAATTCCATCACCCACCTTTCCCTCGATCTTTTGGACCTTGTTCTTGGTCATCAGGTCATATATATCCTTGATTCCTTTCATGACTCTGAACTCCCGGCGGGAGAAGTCGTCCCTCTCACCCTCCGTGACCTGGAATACCAACAAAACCCTACCTATTCCCATGGCGTCACAATCCCTATCATATTCAGCATCGGGAAAAAGATCTATCCAGAAATGCCAGGGGACATCCGCATTTTCGGCATCAATGTCTCTGACAACCAGACTATATCCGAATCTTTTTCACATGAAATAAATAATAAACTTGAGGAAATCAGCAATCATTTATTAAAAAAAATCCAATACCATGCTGGAGGAAAAATATGAAGGAGAAGGAACGTTTAGGGTTTTTCCTCTGTGAGTGCAGTAAGAATATTTCTGGAACGGTGGATGTCCATAAGATCAAGGACGAACTCCAGAAACTGCCGGATGTGGTTACAGCAGAAGTAACCAACCTGTACTGTTCCGCAGAAGGAAAAGCTGAGATTATTGAAAGCATCAAGAAAAACAAACTCACCAAAATTGTTATCGGAGGATGCTCTGTAAAACAGCACGAACATACTTTTATGAAGGTGCTTGAAGAGGCGGGATTGAATCCTTATTTCATGCAGCTGGTCAACATCCGCGAGCATGTCGCCTGGGTGACAGATGACAGGGATAAAGCCACTTCCAAAGCCTTGGCTTTGCTCAAGGCAGCCTATCAACGCGTCCAGTTCCATGAGGCTTTTGAGAAAAAAGAGATCGATGCCAATGCCGATGTCTTGGTTGTAGGCGGGGGATTGTCTGGATGCGAGGCTGCGCTCAATCTTGCCTCAGAGGAGCGTAAGGTCTATCTGGTGGAAACCCACCCAAGCTTGGGTGGCCAAGCCACTAAATATGAGAGTTCGTTCCCATCGTTGGAGTGCTGTTCATGCATGATCTTGCCCAAACTGCAGGAGGTGGTGGAGAACCCCCATATTGAACTTCTCACATACAGCGATGTCGAGGAGGTAGTGGGCTTTTTCGGCAATTTTGAAGCCACCGTCAACAAAAAAGCCAAATACGTGGTTCCGGATAAGTGTATCGGCTGTAACGAATGTTTAGCTCCTTGCCCTGTAGAAGTTCCTAATGAGTATGATGATTTTCTCGGAAAGCGAAAGGCCGTCCATTTTCAGGTCACAGGAGCTACTCCTTATCTTCCCGTTATTGACAAAGAGACCTGTCTGAGGTTCAAAGGGGAGGACTGCACAAAGTGCAGGGATGCCTGTCTGTTCGAAGCCATAGACTATGATGATAAGGACGAAAAGATCAATATTTCAGTGGGCTCTGTGGTTTTAGCCACAGGATTCGAATCATTTGATCCCGCTCTTATTCCCAATATGCATTTCTCTCCGGGAACTGAGGTCTATACAGCGCTTCAGTTCGAGCGGCTGATATCCAATACAGGACCTACGTCGGGAAAACTGCTCAAACGAGACGGCACCAAACCAAAATCTTTGGTCATGGTCCACTGTGTGGGAAGCCGCGACAAACGCTACAAAAATTACTGTTCCAATATCTGCTGTTCCGTGCTGCTGAAAATGAGTTCTCAGATTCTGGAAGAGAGATTGGCTGAAGGAATCCAGATCACCCATGTGTACCGTGATATGACTATTGGTTCCACGGGCATGGAAAATATGTATGAAAACCTAAAAGAAGAAGAAGTCAAGTTCATTAAGGTTTCTAATCCCAATGATATCAGCCTCAGCTCACAGAACGGGCACATACAGGTTACTCTTCCTGAAAAGAATCTGACCGCGGATATGGTGGTACTGGCCACAGCCATGGTCCCGAACAAAAAAGCCGAGAAGCTCATTGACATGCTGATGCTGAGCAAGGATGAGGAAGGATTTGTGATGCCGACTCACAGAAAAATCGATGCGGTCTCAACGCCCATAGAAGGTGTGTTTGTGATTGGCAGTGCCAGCTATCCCAAAGACATCACACACTCCATTATTGATGGCTCTGCGGCTGCCGGGAAGATAGCCTTTGAACTCAAGCCAGGAAAGAAACTTGAAATAGAGACCCTTGTATCGACCATAGACGAGGAAAAATGCTCCGGCTGCAAGACCTGCATTTCTATATGTCCGTATAAAGCCATTGGTTATGACAGCGAAAAGGGCATCTCTGTTATCAATGAGATCCTCTGCAGAGGCTGTGGGTCTTGTGTGGCAGCATGCCCCTCAAATGCCATAACAGCCCGGCTTTTTGAAGATAACACGATTTTGGCTGAGTTAGGAGGATTGTTATGACCGAGACAAGATTTGAACCCAACATTGTTGCTTTTGTCTGCAATTGGTGTTCTTACGGAGGAGCGGACATTGCAGGCAGCATGAGATTGAAATACCCGTCCACTATCAAGTTGATCCGGGTCATGTGTTCAGGGCGGGTGGATCCTGAATTCATTATGGAAGCTTTTCGCAGTGGCGCTGACGGAGTCATGGTTTTGGGCTGCCATCCCAAAGACTGTCATTATATAGAAGGCAATTACAAGGCCCTGAAACGCTACAGTATGCTGAAACCTTTGTTAGATCAGTTCAATATTGAGCAGGACCGGCTTTATCTTGACTGGGTCTCAGCATCAGAAGGCGAAAAGTTCGCCCGTGTTTCTAGAGAGATGAATGAGAGAATAACGAAACTGGGACCGTTGAATTGGGAAAAAGCCATTGGTCCTGTACGAAGCGCGGAGGTGTCATCATGAGTGACAAACCAAAAATAGCCATATACTGGTGTTCCAGCTGCGGCGGTTGTGAAGAAGCCATTGTGGATTTAAATGAGGCCATTCTTGATGTGGTGGATGCGGTGGACATTGTGTTCTGGCCGGTTGCTTTGGATTTCAAGTATGAAGACGTAAGAAAATTCGATGACGGCGAACTTCTCGCATCCTTTATAAACGGAGGGATCCGTCTTTCCGAACAGGAGGAGATCGTCAAGCTGCTGAGGAAGAAGTCACAGCTTGTGTTTGCCTTTGGAAGCTGTGCTGTTATGGGCGGAGTCCCGGGGCTGGCCAACATGACGGACCGGGAGGGAGTTTTCACAAGGGTCTACAAAGAGATCGAATCTAATGATAATCCGGAAAATATCGTGCCCCAAACAGAGTTTAAATTGGAAGGTAAATATGAACTCGAGCTTCCTGAGTTTTATAATTCCGTCTACCCTCTGGACCAGATCATCCCTGTGGATTATTATATCCCTGGCTGTGCTCCCTCTCCTGAGACCATAACAGATGCGTTTACAGCTATTCTTGAAGGCAAACTTCCGGAAAAAGGCAGTGTGCTCAGTCCTACAAAATCCTTATGTGACACCTGTCCCAGAAAAGATACCAAGCCGGATAAAATAGAGATCGAGAGATTTGTTGAGCCCCAGCACTATGACAAGCTTGATGATGGGCGATGTTTTCTGGAGGCGGGTATCATCTGCATGGGGCCGGCTACAAGGGGAGGATGTGGTGAACGCTGCATCAATGCCAACATGCCCTGCCGGGGTTGCTATGGGCCTCCCAATGATGTCAAAGACCAGGGAGTGCGTATGATGAGTGCTCTGGCGTCCCTTATCAAAACCAATGAAGAAGAAGAGATCCCAAAGGTCATTGAGACCCTGCCTGATTTGATAGGTCCTCTTTACATGTACGGATTACCGAGCTCTATCCTGTTCCGCAAAAAGATAAAATAAATGCAGAAGAAACAATGACCCCGAATGTTTTTAAGAAAAAGCAAATGAGATGGAGGAAAAAGTGAGAAATAAACATATATCAATTTCACCAATCACAAGATTGGAAGGCCACGGCAACATCGAGATCTTTCTCAATGATGAGGGCAATGTGGAACGGGCTGTACTTCAAGTGCCGGAACTGCGCGGATTTGAAAAATTTTCAGAGGGCAGATCCTCTGTGGAAATGCCCCGCATCACCCCTAAGATCTGCGGCGTGTGTCCTACCGCTCATCACATGGCTTCGCAGAAGACCCTTGATGACCTCTATCATGTGGATCCGCCCGCCACAGCGAAAAAGATCCGTGAGCTGATGTATTCAGCTTTCATGATCGAGGACCATGCTCTCCATTTTTACTTTCTAGGAGGGCCTGATTTTGTAGTGGGCCCTGATGCGCCCAAAGGCTCACGCAATATCCTGGGTGTGATCGATAAAGTCGGTCTGGATGCCGCCAAAGTGGTTATCAAGAACCGCAAGCAGTGCCGCGAGATCATTACAGATCTTGGAGGACGGGTGATCCACCCTGTAAGCGGTCTGCCCGGCGGGGTATCCAAAGGCATAACCAAAGAAGACCAGGAAAAATTCAAAAAGTATGCGGATGAGGCGGTGGCATTCGCTCAGTTTACGGTTCAGCTTTTTAAAGACGTTGTGCTGAAGAATGATGAATACGTTAAGATCATTACTTCTGATCCCTACACACATAAGACCTACTATATGGGACTTGTGGATAAGAACAACCATGTCAATTTCTATGACGGCCAGCTGCGTGTCGTGGATCCCGAAGGAAAAGAATTCGCCAAATTCAATGGGAAGGATTACAAGGAGCACATCAGCGAGCATGTGGAAAAATGGAGCTATATCAAATTCCCGTTCCTTAAGAACGTAGGATGGGAGGGATTTGTGGACGGTAAAGAAAGCGGTGTCTACCGTGTGGCGCCCCTAGCCCGTCTCAACGCATCCGACGGAATGGCCACCCCTCTGGCTCAGAAGGAATATGAGTTCATGTACGACACTCTGGGCGGCAAACCCGTGCACCACACGCTGGCTTTTCACTGGGCGCGTGTGGTCGAACTCTTGTATGCAAGCGAAAGGCTTCAGGAACTGGCTCATGACGAAGATATCCTTAAGCCGGATATCCGGACTCTTCCTGATGCCGTTCCCACAGAAGGCGTGGGTGTGGTGGAAGCTCCGCGTGGAGTTCTGATACACAATTACATGACAGATGAAAGAGGCATCATACAAAAAGCCAATCTGCTGGTAGCTACGGTTCACAATTCAGCCCCTATTGCCATGAGCGTTGAAAAAGCAGCTAAAGGAGTTATCAAGAATTTTCAGGTGGATGACGGGATGCTCAACAAAGTGGAAATGGCTTTCCGTGCTTATGATCCCTGTCTCGCGTGCGCCACTCATTCTCTTCCCGGAAATATGCCCTTGAGAGTCAAGATCTTTAAATCCGACCGTACGGTTCATGATGTGATCGAGAGAGTTTGATATGTGATTTGGGGACGTCCCATAAAGTACTTCCCTAGTCTCGAACCTCGCACTTTCATACGGGGCTTACTACAGAATGCAAGCTTCCCTTGTCCGACTTTGTCGGAACCCACTCATCTACGGACTTAGGGCCGCAGAATTGCGGTGGTGTATTAAATGGGAATTTTCCAAAGGGAGACAATCTAGACTATTTTTTTAATAACCAACAGATTCAGTAAAAAGGGTGGTACTTTATGGAGCATCCCTCCATAACTTTTTTTGACATATCCACTCCTCTGTGATAAAAGCGAAACAAAGGAGACTGTTTATAATGTTAAATGAAAAGGCATTGAAATTATTGTTTTTAAGTTTAACTCTTGTTCTAGTCATGATTGGGGCCAGCTGTACCAATACAAGCCTTGAATCAAATGATTGGACTGTCACGACCGATAAGAAAACCAAGACATTTTCTATTGAACACAGTGAACTGGGTCCTGTGCTGAAAGAAATGAAGCCTCAGGTTGAAAAAAACAATAAAAAAACACCTCCAGCTGATTGGAAAGTGAAGGTTGAGGAAAATCTGATAACAATCATAACAGACAAATCCGAACAGACTGCTTGGGAGATAAAAGCTGAGCCGAACTCCATAGGGTTATCCTGTTCCTCAGAGAAAGCCGTTGTCACAGGAAGAGCGCCTGCTTCTGCGGAAAGGATCCCGGCAAGACTCGAAAATCAGGATAATGACATCCTGTACACGTCATTGGGATTGGTATCCGCTGAAAATATCCACTGTCTTTTTGAAAGGCCCACTGACACAATGATTGATTTTTCTGACGAAAGCTTACTCAGAAGAAATGACCAAGACCATCATCTCATGGATGTGGATATCAATGTCGATGAATCTATTTCTATCCAATTGATCCGGGACTATTATATCAATGTACTTGGTTTAAAATATTACCAGCCCAAACCTGATCGATTTGAAACCGCGCCCATCGCCTGGAGCAGCTGGTATTGTTATTATATGGGAACAACTGAAGAAGACCTGGTCAAAGAGACGGACACTCTTGCCCAATATTTAAAACCCTACGGACTTGAATATGTCCAACTGGATGCTTGCTACACCAGAGGGAATGAGGCCAATTATCTTGAATGGAATAAACAGGCTTTCCCGAAAGGAGGGAAATGGATATTTGATTACATAAAAAGCAAAGGACTTAAACCCGCGCTCTGGGTTAATGTTTATGGTTCAAACTATGAAAAAGCTGAATGTGAAGAGAAATATCCTGAAAATTTTTACTTAAGAGACGACAAGGGAGAGCTCTCCAGTGCCTGCTGCACTGCAGATAAAACAGTAGTGAGATTGGATTATACAAATCCTGATGTCATTGAAAGACATTTAAAGCCTATGTTTGATATCCTCAAAAATGAATGGGGCCTTAAATATATTAAAGATGCGGGATGGGGAACCTGGATGGATTATTATGAAGATAATAAAGAACAGGCTTTCGATTCTTCGCGTGACAGCCGAGATGTTTATGTGGAGGTACAAAAAGCATTGAGAGAGACTTTGGGCCCGGA
>CAZSZS010000016.1:0-30719 GCA_964611275.1 uncultured Eubacteriales bacterium | reverse complement strand
ATAAACACGCAGATACAGGCACAAGGATTTGACTGGAAAGCAGGCGAAACATCTCTTGTCCAACTTCTTCCTGAAGAGAGGAAACACAGGCTTGGCGCTTTCAGGCCGCTGTATGCGGAGCCCGAAAAAATCATTACGATCGAGATAAAACCAGCTCTTCCCAATCAAATCGATTGGAGAGATAAAAACGGCCACAATTATTTAACATCAGTGAAAAGCCAGGGAGACTGCGGAAGCTGCTGGGCCTTTGCAGCCTGCGGAACGGTAGAGGCAAGATACAACACAGAAAATAACTTGTATTCACCGGCTTCTCTTTCATCAAACACCAGCACAAATCTCTCGGAAATCCTGGTAAAAATCAAAGATATGTTCAGCAAATCCTCTGCAGCTGCGCTCACTTACCCGGACCTTTCCGAACAGGACCTGATCTCCTGTTCCAGTGCGGGAGACTGCGATGGCGGGTATGCATGGAAATCTTTTGATTATATGGAAACAAATGGAGTCGTTGCTGAAGAGTGTTTCCCCTATCAAGCAATGAATATCCCGTGCCAGCTCTGCAGCAATTGGAATGAGAAACTATTTAAAATACAAAATTGGGGCTGGGTTACGACCTATTCTGAAGACAGATATGCGGTTAAGAGTTCTCTCCAAAGCGGACCCATAGCGTTTTATATGGATGTCTACGATGACTTCTACTACTACACTTCAGGAGTCTATGAAAAAACAGCCGGTGCCTCTTACGAAGGGGGCCATCTGGTGGTTCTCGTCGGATATGATGCGGGTGGAAACTACTGGATATGCAAAAATTCCTGGGGCACAAATTGGGGAGAAAACGGCTACTTCAAAATAAGGATGGGAGAATGTGAGGGAGGGACATGGGTCCTCAAAGCATGGGATGTCTCCGTTGCCAACAATCCCCCTCAAATCAATGGAATTCCTGATCAAAGTGTCAAAGAAGGTGAAGAACTGTCATTCACAGTAACCGCAAGCGATCCTGATGACGATACCCTGACTTACACCTGCTCCAATATCCCTAACGGGGCGAGTTTTAACTTATCCTCAGGACACTTTTCATGGACCCCTTCTTACACTCAATCCGGTGAGTATCAGCTGCTATTCGTCGTCACAGACAGTATATTCGAGAGTTCCACTACAGCACAGATCACTGTGATAAATATAAAAAAAGGTAAAGGCAAATTTTAAGAAAGGATCAATAGATGAGATTATTCAGAGCAGCCGTATTCATTTTTTCAATCTTTCTCGCATCAAGCCTTGCTTTCAGTAACAATGATTTTTACTTTTTGGGGAAAGTTAATTTCATGGGAGCCACGGGTTCTGAAGACAACTATATAGAAGGAGAAAACGATTTTCCGGTCGCTTCCTCTTTCTCTACTCTGGGTTTCGGACTAGGATTTACAACCAGTTTTCATCCGTTCTTCTTTGGATTGGAAGCCCACTACAATCTGGGCGGGACGACCGTGCTGACCGATCCCTCCGATGATGATACAGTCAAAATCAACACATACAATTATGCTTCTGGATTTCTGATACTGGGAGTTGACCTTGTAAAAAACCAGAAGTATTCTCTCTTTATTAATACCGGAATAGGCCTAAGTTTTGCTTTGAATCCGGAAATGAAAGCCTATATCTCTGAATACGGATATGAAACACAAATAGAACTGCCTGAAAAGAAACAATCTTTGACCGCTTTTGGCGGATTGGGCCTGAACATTTACTTCAGCCGCGCGTTAGGTGCCCAGGTAAACATGCGTTATCAATATATGGATCAGGATGAATCCCAGTCAGCCTTTTTGGTTGCCGCAGGGATCGTGTATACGTTTTAATCCAGTTTTATATTCTGTTTGTAGTCAAGCTTCACACTGGCATTTTTTTTACACGCCAGAATGTCCACAGCTTTGAGGAATGTCTGGTTCTTTTTCTCCCACATCCGATTTAGTTTTCGGGCATAATGACTGATGGCCACCTCAATCCATTTAAACTGAAAAAATCTTTTTACAGACCTTTTGACAGAGTAAAACTTTTTATGACTTATTATTTGAGCTTTTTGAAGAGCCAGTAAAGTGAGTTTAGCTGGACGGAAAACCACGTGATGGGCGTCGTAAAGAGACCAGTCATTAAAAAGAAGCCTTCCTTGAGATACAACTCTTTGATAAAATTTCGAACCGGGAAGCGGAGTAAGAATGAGAAACTGAGTAGAAGAAATCCCTGCTTTTTTGGCAAACTTGATCGTCTTTTTAACCGTCTGCCAGTCGTCATCATCAAAGCCATACACGAACATCCCATGAATGCGAATCCGGTGTTTCTGTATCACTTTGACCGCTCTTTTTATTTCCTCCACAGTCTGATTCTTTTTCATGGATAAAAGGCTATCCGGATTGATTGATTCCAATCCAATATATAGAGTGCGGCATCCCGCCTTATACATGAGCTTCAGCAAATCTTTGTGCTTTGCAATATCCACTCTAACCTGAGTCGACCAGTCAAACTTAAACTCCTCCTTGATCATTGCCTCAAGAAGCGTTTTTAATCTTTTCCGGCTTGCCGCGAAATTATCATCATAAAAAAAGATATGGTTTTTCTTGTTATTGTAAAAACGAAGCTCTCTTATCACATTCTGCGTGGAGCGGAACCTGAACTTTTTTCCGAACATTCCTGTCACGGAACAAAATTCACAGTTAAAGGGACAGCCCCTTGATGTCTGGATAGGTATGGTCTGCCTTGTTATTTTTTCTTTTCCCGCATATTTTCCTTCAAAATCCGGAAAGGGTATTTCATCCAGGTCCTCTATTACAGGACCTTTTGGATTATGAAAGGATTGGCCGTTTTTCCTATAAGACAGATTAGGCACTCCGGAATAATCTCTGTCTCCTTCCCATGCATCAATGAAATCCATCAATGCGATCTCCCCTTCTCCCCGGACCACAAAATCCGCGTGTTCCAGCCCTTCCTCTGATAAAAATGTGACATGAGGACCTCCCATTAGTACCGGAGTCCCGTTAGCCCGCACTCTATCCGCAATCATATAGGCTCTGGGAGCCGTAGAGGTAATGGTGGAAATTCCTACCAGGTCCACTGATTCCAAACAAGAATAGTCGATCTTGTCCGTTTCCTCATATATCACATCTACATCCCAACCCCTTTTCTTCATGAGAGAGCTCAAAATATAAATCCCCAGCCTTGGAAGTTTAAACTGAGAATATATATGAAGGTTCGGTGCCTTGGGTTCTATGAATACGATCTTACTCATTTTTTCCCGCCTTTTGATTTTTTTCTTTTTTTATTGCGCTGTTTAAGAGATATAATCTCTTTCCTTTTTTTAGTTAAAAGCTCATCCCATCGTTCAATCCCTTTTTTAAACAAGTTTATTTTTTCATAAAACTCTTCTATTTTCCTCAGCATAACATCAAATTTCTTCTCAGTTTCCTCATAAGGAGAACGCTCCAGGCTCTTATCCATGGCCAAAAAATCCCTGAACAAATCAGAGATCTCCTTTATCTCTTCAAGTGAATATCCGAACAGCTGCAAATCCCTTATCAGCTTGCACAGGTAAGTGTAAATTTCGGAATAAAGCCGGAATCCTCCCTCACTGCGCATATCAGATTCAATGATCCCTTTATCCTCCCAGTGTTTGATAGTCCGGGGGCTGACTCCAACCCGTTCCGCAAGCAGACCCACTGTCAGGTATTTATTGATTTTGTCCGGTTTCATATCCGAGAACTCTCCCCCCGGCAGCCCGACCTTTTTAACGATTCTCTGTATCTCCTTGAATCCATATCCTATATCGATAAGTTCTCTGATTTTTTGAGCTCTCTCTATGCTTTTATTCGTAAAAAAAGGAACATTTTCATTTGTGATCCCATCCGGTTTCAGTAACATTAAATCCTGCCATTCCTTGAACTCTGATTCCGCTACTCCTGTTATTTCAAGAAATTCATCCTTTAAAAACATTTTTTCTTTCATTTGTTTCCTTACGTTTACTTCCATTTATTCTATCAGTGTACGTATAGGTTATCCTTTTCCTGTGTGCATGTCAAGCGATTTCTCAAACATGATCCAAATCAGCACTTGACGCTTTCTCACCGACTGAAGAACATGAAAGCCTTTCCCGCCTTTTTTGTATATTCTGCGATTTGACATCTCTCTGTACTTAATATTAAACTTAACAAAGACCAATCATCAAATAAGGAGAGTATAATGAGCGGCCTAAAGAGATATCTCTTACTTGCATTTACACTTATATATCTCTTCTTGTCCCCTCTTTCCGGCATGGATGAAGACGGCCCTAAAGCTGAGCCTCTTGAGAAATTGTTTTCTCACTGATCTCATTTTTTCATGAAAATACAAGGCTGTTGCGACTAAACTAAAGAGAACGATGGGTAACTTTATCGCTTCAATCACGCTTCCTGAAGCCATATCTCTTCTTCTTTTTCTCTCATCCTTCTGGCTTTTAAAGATACTAATAAAGGGAGAAAAAGAAAACTTTATCAGAGGGGTTATTCTCTTCCTTTTTCTTCTGTTAGGGCTTCTCTACCTCAACCAGAGTGAAGCAAAAAAAATCACTCTTTCAGATGTCACATCCCATCTGTTTCCAAAAAAGGAACAGGAATACAATTATACTATTGAAAAAGGCCACTCTAATGGTATGGGGGAGTACACGAAATACATATTTAAAAACCCCGAACCTAAATTGAATTTTAAAATGGATGAATCCCACCGCTATTTCCACATGGTCAATCCCGCATCTTTGAACAAAGTCCTTAAAGAATTAGGGCTTCCTGAACTTGCCTCGGGAACAAAGGAACTCGCTTCTATCACAGGATCACGAAATGATCTTTTTATCTACAGGTGGGATGATTATCCACGCGGTATTCTTATCATAGAAAGAGGAACATGCATTGATAAAAGCCAGGTGAACAGATATCACTGCCTCTCTGTTCTTACTGTTATTGAAAGATTTTAGAAGCTCTATTTAAGGATATCGTCCCACAATTTTTTCCGGTACTTTTCTCTGTCCATCAGTTTGCACTGGTCGATCGTATCAACATTGGTAGTGCTGTAAATCAACTTTGCCATAAAACCCGGGGCTCTTCTTATTCCTTCGCCCACATTTATAATAACGACATCACCCTCTTTTAACAGGCCATCACTTAAAGACCTGAAAAAACCTCCAACAGCGATCGCTGCCGCAGGCCCTATCCTTACGGCTGATTCATAAGCCACAAGGCGGGTTATGGGAATGGTATCTTCTTCAGGGAAGTCGTTGATCTCTCCCCCGCTCTCATAGACCAACCTGCTCACAGAGGGATAAGTCTTAGGATATCCTGTTGCCAGTGTCGGGATTATGGTCTCAGGGTCATGGTATATCGGATATGTTTTTTCCCATCCTTCAGGAAACCCCTTTTTCTTGGCTTCAGCCCAAGCATCCGCCATGGGAGAGCATTTATCAGTCTGAGTGAGTATGAACCGGGGCATTTTTTTAAAAAGCTTCATCCCTTCAAGTTCCTGGCAAGCCTTGGCAATACCTAAAGGACCGGTTCCCCCGCTCAAAGCCTGGATGTATACAGTTGGAAAATCCAGCATAAGCCGGAGCCATTCATACACCATGGTTTTTTTGGCTTCAATGCGCATGGGGTCAAAATTTCCGGCAGCCAGAAGCATGTTGTGTCTTCTGGAAAATTCAAGCGCCATCTCTTTGGCTGCTTGATAATCCCCATTGACTCTAAAAACTTTCTGCCCGAAACATCCGATCTCTGCCTCCTGGGCATGAGAAGCATTATTGGGAATAAAAGCATATAAAGTGATATCAGCCGCAGCCAGATAACGGGCATAAGCCACACCGACATTTCCCGTTGAGGCCGTTACATAGGTCGGTATGCCGTTCTCTTTGAGCACACTGGCGATCATAGAGCCGGCTAAGTCCTTAAAAGTCCCTGTGGCAAAATTATCATCATGCCTGTGTGCAAACACTTTGAGTTTGATCCCATGGTTCTCCTCTGCAAATTTCTCCAGAAAACGCCATCTATCAATGGGTACGATTCCTTCTCCGCAGCTTATTATGTTCTCTTTGCTGTTAAGAGGCAGATAATCAAAGTAACGCCATAGACCTGAGAAATAGGGGTCTTTATCAAGAAGCAGGTCATCAATCCGAGCCATTCTGTCTGTATAAACGACATCGGCTTTGTTATCCCCGCACTCAGGACATCTTTGCCCGTTCTGAAACCATATATTAAAGGTGTCGATTTCTTGTCCGCAGCTTTTGCACTTAAGATAAAATTTTTGTTTTCTTTTTCTCATTTTTGCTCTCCCTTAAATTGAGTTGCCGAATCCAGGCATTTTCTTCCTCTTTAACCAAGTCAAGATGAAGGCCGCATTCTGTTTTTTTCGTGTCGGTCCAGCGCCCCTTCCTCGGGTCGCTGCTTGAGTGATTTTGACTTGTGCATTCAGGAGGAAAACAACCGATAGAAGTATATCCCTTGTCATATAGGGGGTGAAAGGGCAGTTTTTTTTCATGTATATACTGCCATATTTTTTGCCCGCTCCAATGGATCAACGGATGGATACGGACATATCCTTGCCGGTCATACATAAACATACTAAATCCCTCTCTGTTCGAATTTTGATCTCTCCTTACAGCAGCCATCCAGGCTGTTACATTGAGTCTTTTTTTCAGTCTGTTTAAAGGCTCCACTTTATTCACCAAACAGCACCGATCAGGATCTCTTTTATAAAGAGGCTCTTTTTTGGCTTCTCTAAGGCTTTTTTCTCTTGGATCCGGCTTGACAGTGATCACGTTCAAATCCCATTCATGTATCAACCTGTCTCTAAACTCCAGAGTCTCCGGAAAATGATAACCTGTATCTATGAAGTAAATGGGAAAATCGGGCACGATTCCTCTCATAATATCTATCAATACTACGCCGGACGCCTGAAAGGAGGACGTCATAGCCATATCCGGAAATTTATTTTCTATGATCCAGTTCAATATATCTTCGCAGCGGCTATATCTGAACTGCATGTTCAGCTTTGCAAGGTCATCTTTCCTCATTTAAAAAAAAGAATACACTTTTCTTCTTTATTCTTCAAGAATTTTGTTGCCCTAAATCATTCGTAAAAAACCCGGGTGCACACATCAAGAACAGGTTGGACTCATTCATTGACCTTGACTCAAACAAAGAGTCATTCAAAAGTGGGCTTATAAGCCGGAAACGACTACATCCTTAAAAACAAGGCTTGGGGTTCTGAAGGAGGAATAAATCCAGGGATCATTGGCAGCTTCTGCAAGCCCCTGCCAGAATTTGAGATGGTTTCCAGCGATATTCATTTCAGATACAGCCTGGACCGGTTCTCCGTTTTCGAACAGCTGACCGATGATGCCGATCGAAGTATCCCCTGTAGTCGAATTCGAATTCCCGCCGATAAATCCGGTGATAAAAATCCCTCTTCCCAGGTCCTTCATTATCTCTTTCACGGAACGCTTGCCCGGAGGAATGACAAGATTGGACGGGCTTCCCGTAGTGGGTTCCCAACCTAATTTCCGGCTGTAGTACCAGTCAACATAGAATTCCTCTAAAATCCCGGCTTTTATCATATCCCTTTTTTTGGCAGCAAAGCCGTCTCTGTCAAAAAGCTGGCTTCCCAGGCCTCCTTTTATAAAGGGATCATCCAATACTGTGAAACACTTACTACCGACTCTTTCCCCTTTTCTACTCGAAAGAAAGGACCTCTTCTGCTGGATACTGCTGCCATACATGGCGGCTAGAAATCCTCCGAAAAGCCGGGACACCTGCCTATTCTCCAAGATTATGGAAAATTTTTCCGTGTTGATCTTCTTTGCTCCCAGTAGATCCAGGGTCCGTTCTGCGGCTTCCGCCCCTATCTGCTCGGGATCCGGCATTTCTTTCTTATTTGTACAGACAAAATAACTGTAATCGCTGGGCCTGCGGTCCCCTTGATCTTTAGCCGTCATGGAAGCAACGGCCACATACACAGTCGCCTCGCTGTATCCCTCGAATCCATTGCTTGCCATAAGAACCTCTTCCACATGGCTGTCCTGTTCCTCTGCTGTTACGGAAATGACCTTGTCTCCGCCTCTCTCAAGACAGGCCTCTTCAATATCTTTGACCATCTTATGCCTGGTTTCCGGATTGAAATTGTTATATTCAGGATCTACAAGGCCCAGGTCTTTATCCGATCTTCCCTTGTAATATTTAGGCTCGGGCAGTGTCCTGTAGGGATCTTCCGCAAGAAGTTTTGTGGTCAATACAGCCTTTGATATGAACTCTTTAACAGCGTCTTTTCTCAGGTCTGAGGTGCTCTGGACTGAATATCTTCCATTGACGTAAATCTCAACGCTGAGACCCCTGGTAGAAGCCTCTTTGATGTTTTCAGGCTTACGGTTTCTATAGCTTATTTCGACCGATCTCTGGTTGCTAATTTGAACCCTGCTTTCATCCGCACCTGAGGACTTTGCCGTTTTTACTGACCATGCTGCTAAATCATATAATTCCTTGTTCATCTGTTCTCTCCTTTCAGCCCCTTATACCGCCAACGGTCAGGGATTTTACAAGACACGTCGGTTGGCCAAAGCCGACAGGAACAGCCTGACCTCCTTTACCACAGGCTCCTCCACCTCCTTTTGCCATTTCAAAATTATCAGCCACCATGGTTATGTTCTTCAGCATCTTCGGACCGTTTCCCATTATATTGATATCCTTTATAGGAGCTGTTAATTTCCCGTTTTCAATCATTTGGCCCTGAGAAACATAAAAAGCAAAATCACCTTCCCCTATTTTTACCTGTCCGTTGCTCACGTCCTTAACATAGATCCCACTCCCTGCTTGCTTGATCACATCTTCAGGGGAAGAAGGCCCTGCCAGCATATACGTATTCCTCATTCGGGGCTGTACATAGTGCTGATAGCTCTCGCGCCGTCCGTTTCCAGTGGACTTGATTTTGTAGTAGCGGGCAGAAATCTTATCATGCATATAGCTTGAAAGTATTCCTTTATCCACCAGAATGGTTTTTTGACTCGGTGTCGCTTCATCATCAAAATTAATAGATCCAGGAAGATTGGGAACGGTTCCATCATCGAGTATTGTCACCACAGGCTCTGCCACTTTTTTACCCATCATAGTGCAGTAAGTCGAAACTTTTTTTCTGTTAAAATCCGCCTCCATACCATGGCCTATGGCTTCGTGAAGCAGAACTCCGGTGACTCCCGGGCCCAGCACAACAGGGATTTCTCCGGCAGGAGGTTGAACAGCATCAAATAAGACAATCGCCCGCTCAACGGCTTCTCTAGCAACTTCATCCACCACAGATTCCGAATAAAAAGAAAAGTCCTTCCGGCCTCCCAAATTCCATCCGGCTCTTTCCCGTTTGCCGTTCTTCTCAGCAATGACCGATGCGTTCAAATAATTTCTGGGCTGCAGATCTTCAGCCTTTTCCCCTTCACTGGTGACGACAAGGATTCGCTTCTGCTGGTCATGAAAAGACGCATTGACCTTTACGACAAGCGGGGAACGGGAAAAAGCTTTGTCGTTAACGGACTGAACAAGAGGAAGTTTTGATTCCAGAGGGATGGAAGTCAGCAGTGTTTTGAGAGGGTAGAAATTTTTGGACTGAAGGCCAACAAATTTTCCTGATACTTCCCTAGGCCCATTGCTTGCTATGGTAGCAGCTGTGGCTGCCGCATCAAGCATGGGTTTTTCAGAAAGCTCCTGAGTGAACCCATAACCTACCTGATCGCCTTTCACGGTTCTTATCCCCACACCCAGTGATACATCACTGTAAGCCCTGTTAACCTTACCGTCTTCAAGAATGATCCAGTTGCTTATTGTGTGTTCAAAGAAAAGGTCAGCAAAATCCCCGCCCTTTGAAAGAGATTCTGCCAGGACTTTTCTGCAGAGTTTGTCTGTAATACCAAATTCCTTTTCAAAATATCCCGGAACATCGGGACGGGCAAGACCATACCATCCCTTGGATAAAAGGGGCGTGGCAGCGGAGAAGGCTGCGGCGGCTGCCGTTGTCTTTATAAAAGACCTTCTGGACACTTTTTTCATAAATTCCTCCTTATTTCAATACATTCCAAAAAAAACAAAGCTTATATATTTAAATCCCCATCCATCTTAATTTTTTCTATTATACGACATGAAACGAAAAAAGGGAACCATCTCATTTGCCAATACGTCATTTGTGGCCTAGAAGTTGCTTCTTTAACGCTTTGTGCAAACACCCATCATTCCAGAGAAAGGTTATGGTGGGCTGCCAGCAGCATCCCCTGAACAGGCACTCCGTAAGGACAGGCTCTCTCACAAATGCCGGAACATTCTTTACAGGCTTCTGCATTCGCTCCTGGGATAGCCGCATATTTCTGCATAGCCTCCCTCTCCCTTCCCTGAGCATTAAAGTAATGATTAAAACGCAGTATGGTATTGATCGGAACTCCACTGGGGCAGGAGGGCTCACACAGTCCGCAGGCATGGCGGCAGTAGAGATGGCCACAGCCCTGCTCGTATTTTGAAAGCACCGCCCTGTCATTCATATTGAGCCGCTTTCCCGAAAGGCTTATAAACCGCTCAAGTTCATCGTACGTTTTTGCCAGGCAACAGACAGTGCTCACATTGGGGTTATCCAGCACGAACTTTATTGCCGCTTCTTTTATTTCCTCAGGATTTTCCAACTTATGTTTTTTGATAAAATCGTCGGCTCGGTCAACTTTTTCCTTGTATCTCATTAGTCCATCTTTATAGAGAGGATGCACCTCTTTGTTCTCTTTCTGCATCTTCTCCACACTGGACTTTAAGCTGTAATAGATGGCTACAGGGGTGGCTTTCATAATGGCCGTTCCTATATTCTTCTGACTGCACACTTCCAGGACTCTTTGGGATTGGTCCATTTTGAGAAAATTGTATGCCATAAGAAACACATCAAAACGCCCGTCATCAGCTGCTGCGAGGAGGACTTTTTCCATAGTCTCCTCAGGGTCCCTGAACCAGAAAGACCCGTGGTTGGAAACTCCCACAAAGCGAACTCTCCCTTCCGCTTTAAGTTCGGCCATAGCCTCGTGGAAACCCGGAGTTTTTAACGTATCAACGGTCTCAGCCATGTGGATCATAATACAATCCACATATTCTGTATCCAGCTCTTCCAGGCATCTTCTGGCTCGCTGGAGAAATCCCTGCTTGGACTTGTCCTTTTTGATCTCTATTTTTGTGGTGATGAAAATCGATTTTCTCTCTCTCCCCTTAACCGCTTCAGCAACGACTTTATGGTGTCCCGGATACTGCTCAGCTGTATCTATATAATTAACACCTGCATCAAGGGCTGTGCCTAGAACTCCTTTATCCTGGATAGATCCCGCTCCTATATCAGACACCTTAAATCCAGTGCGCCCAAGAGTGCGGTACTGAACAACTTTCGGAAATTCATTGTCCTGTGCAGGGAAACTCTTTTTCCCGGTATTCACCGGCCTGCCTTTCAAGGAGGTTCCAGCCCCGAGAATACCCAACGCCGAAGCTCTCAGAAAATTTCTTCTGCCTAAGACCTTTTTATCGTTCATGACTCCTCCGGATATCTTTATTAGAAAGGTTAAGAATCAATTCTAATATTCAAGTCCACTTATTTCAATCTCTTTTTTTATTGATTTTTCCTATGTGTTCCCATACATTATTGTACTTCCATGAATATGTTCACATCTGCAGAAATCATCCTCGCGGTCATGATCGAAGCATACATATGGGCGAGGGCATTCAAAATATCAACCGAACTTTCCATGTTCACTGCTGCTGTTACCGGACCCTAGCAGGAGGTGCCGGGTTCCCGGTCAGACATATGGCAGAGGGGGCCTTTACTTGTTTCGACATCATTCTTATCTTTATCACAGCAACACTGTTCATGAATCTCTTAAAGCACTCCGGAGGTGTCTCTTTTATCCATCGCCGGATCCTCTCCAGGTTTTATAGAAAAAAAACCATACTGTTTGTTCTTATAACGTTTTTGTACTATGCCCTGAGTGCCTACATCGCCTTTATCATCATCTGGAATCTTCTAAAAAGCAGAAATGGCAGGATGAACTCCATGGGCTTTCTCATCGCGAAATAGGAGACCATACAAAAGCCGTTTCCCTTCTCCTTGAATCACGTGAACCCATGCTGGATGCATGCAGATGAAGGACAAACAGAAAACTGCTTCTTGAAGGAAGGGATGCCTTCCTGGTTAAAGCCTACAAACACGGACTTCTGTTCGAAAAAATCGATAAAAACGGATGGCCCATAGAAAAGAGGGTCGGAAGACATACCTCATCACTTCTCCAGATCACGGAATTGTGGACCGCCGAGCATCCTGGTAAAGGAATCATCATAAATCATATTCCTAAATATTCCGACCTCATAAAAAACGGAGTGGGAGCCTATTTATTCAATCCAGCAGAAGCTTTACCGGATCGCCGGGAATGGGAGTAAAAGCCATAAAGCACGACAGCAGCCACTGCCGCAAAATAGCCTAAGGCAAGCAGGAGAAATTCCCAGCTCTTCTCTTTAACATATTCATAAACAGCGCCTTTTCCCGGCTCTGGAAGCGGCACAGGATCCCAAGGGAGCCCGTACTCCTGTACAATCCCATTGATATAAAGGAGGTGAATCACAGGGCAACCTCGGGCTGCCATCTCGAACACAAGGCCTCTTCTCTCAGGAGGCGGGAAACTTTTAATATCTGTGAGCCCGGGTTTTACCTTAAGAATATCCGAATCTATCCCCAGCCCTGAATAACTGCCTCCTATGTTTATAAAAGCTGTGATCTCTTTTTCGCCTGCCTCTTTTTTGAAAATTGATATTTTCTGCTCAACATTCCGTCTTAGATCAGACTGATACACAAATAGGACCCCACTCTCTCTTATGCTCCGTAAAAGCCGGATCCGTCCCTCTGCATCCATGCCCTCACCCACATCATTTTCCCCTCCCAAGGAAACCGCAGTCGGTTCAAAACTAAAATTTTTATTTTCCAGCAGACAACCCTGCATTTCCAACCAGGGAAACTCAGGTTCATTAGCTCCCCATTGTGAGGCCCCCAGTGATACAATAAAAATCAGTTTCAGATCCATGGCCTTTGCTGCAGAAAAAACAGCGATGATCAAGCCGGGAAAGGAACTTGAAGCCTCTAATGCCACGGCATCACCCGGTTTGACACCCGCTTCATGCATCAGCCCAACCATAAGACCCGCAAAATTGGGATTCGTGGTGGTCCTTTTTGCCTCCAGATTACCTACAGATGTTGTTATGACCGAATTTTCCCTGCCGATGATCCCGGTGCGGTTTATATCAAATTCCATATTTATGTTGATTTCCCTTTTCGTCCGGCAATCTCTGATAGTACGGATCGCTCTCTCCATGTTCTCCGATGCTTGCACCATCAATTCATATAAGTCAGCCTTCCCCTTATACGGTATAGAGAAAGTGACGATAAAAAAAAAGACACTGATAAGACAAATAAGGATGATGATCTGGCTGCCTTTGCTCATAATCCTATCCAACCCACTACTCTGGCAAGGAAATAGGTTGCGACAGCAACTGTTATCATGGAAGCTAAAGTCAGAATATGCTTCTGTTTTTCCATATTATTGGCGAGGAGACCTGGGATAACCAATCCTATGGTCCTCAGCCCTATGGGCTGGGGGAGGATCTCCGGCCAGACAAGAAACCAAATGTGTGCCCATAAAGCACCGAGGAGTATGACCATAACAAACCTTCTTCTTCCGAAAAGAATCACATAACGGGAAAGCAGCTTATAGGAGAAAAGGCTCAAATAAGCAACCACCACGGTTGCCGCTATCCTTCCCGGTTGATGAAGATAAAGAGCCATATAAGCCGGAACAATTATGCCCCCTGGATAAATATCAAATATCTCAACATAGAGGACAGCAAGCAAAAGCCCTATAAAAATCGTTTCATAAGTCATGACGGATTCCTATGGTATCCCAGTGGTCCAAAAGATCGATCCCGATCCCCCCGATATTCCCCAGTCCCACCAAGACACAGTTGTTCTTTTCCTTCTCTAAAATTCGAGACATGATCTGTTTGGCATTCATATTTCTGAATGCTTCGTATTCCTGGTCCTTTATATTCCTTTCCATTTTTCGTTTTACTAATTCTGACTGGTCCCCGATAAAAATGATTTTCTGAAATTCCGGGAAAAGCCTGCTTTTGAAAGCTGTTATCCATTGATGTGTCCTGTCTCCTCTGTCTTTTCTTATGTTAAACAGCCCGATCCACCGATCATACTTTATCTGTTGGCTCTCCAGCATTTTATCCATGACATCTCGTGTTGACTTTGGATCATTAGCTGAAAAAGCATTAATCAGGTCCCACCTGCGTTTAGGCAAAGTGAACTCGGCTTTCCAAAATTTAAGGCTCCCTTTATCAGGAATGGATTTCATTATCCCTGAATACGTTATCTCTCTTTTGATATCCAGAAAATCACAGACAGCTAATACAAGGCGTATATTCGGCATAAATTCAGATTTTGAGATTTTTTCCAAAAAAGATTTTTCATCTGTTGAATGGTGTGTTCCGACTCTAAGTAACCGGACCTTTCTTTTCTCTGCCACCGCCTGAAAAACAGGAAAATATTCCTCCTCCGGAACAAAAACCGTTGAAGCATTGGGAATGGACCGGCCGAAATTTTCAGCTATCTCATCCCTTGATTTTCCCGACTGGGCCGTATGATCCATCCTCACATTCGTTATGACAAGCACATGCGGCCTGAGCATCCGCCTGTTCTCTACACACAAAGATTCAGGGCTGAATGACATCAGCTCAACGACCAGAGCTTGAGCAGACCTGGAAACAGCCATGCGGACAACCTTTTTCTCTTCCAGTATTGAGGGGAGCCCTCTCCGTTTGATCAGCTTCTCTTCCCCGCTTTGAAAAATCAATACCGGTTTCGAACCGGTCGTCTTTGCCATAACACGTATGCCCGCTTGACTCAGGCAGGAGGCTAAAAGACGGGTCACTCCGGATTTTCCTCTGGTCCCGGTGACACAAATCCTCAGGGGTATTTTTCTTGTTCTTTTGTACAAAGAGGTTCTCTCGAACCACAGGTAGAGAATCAAGGCAATTACCGAACCGGAAATAATGACAAGCTCCTTGATTATATACTCCTTATTAACCTGACCTATTCAAAAAAAAAGGCGATGGTCATTAAAGTCCTTATTATATCGGATAAAGAGAATAAAATTAAAATTTTTTTTAGCCGCACTTTATCAGAAGAAAATCACAACTCTTCTGTGCCCTCTTGGAGCCAAATGAAAAAATGACAGATCGACGTAACAAACGGGAATAAAAACATGTCCTCAAACGTCTAAAAAGTGAAGAAATGAAAAGAAAACAAGGAGATAAACAATGAAGAAAATAACTACCATAATCACCCTATCTATAAGCTTTTTCCTTTTTGCAGCAAGTGTTTCAGCTTCCCCTCAAATGAACAGGCCAGGGAACAGGCACATAATGAGGCCTGATCCGGAAAGGATTCTGGATGTTCTTAAAACAAAACAGGATGAACTCAAACTAACGGACGAACAGCTGAATAAAATAGAAGAGCTCACATTTGCTATGGAAGATAAGGCTGTGAAATTAAGAAGCGATATCGCCAGCACTCAGCTCGAACTGAAGAGGCAAATGAGATATACGGAAAACCGTGATTATGGAAAAATCAAATCTTTGCTTATGAGATCAGCTGAGCTGCGGGCTGATATAGTATTGAACAGGATGACATTAAGAGAGGAAATAAAAAACATCCTCACTCCTGAACAGCGTACAGCTTTAAAAGAAACTGCGAGACAGGTAATGCGGCCCAGAAGATTTATGGAGAGAAGAGAACTCTTGCAAAGGAATCCGCGCATACGAAGGCCTTACTTCCACAGATAACGGCCCCTCTTCTAATGTCTGATGATCAACTGCAGGGACTCTCTCTATTCGCCCGTTTTTTGGACCCAAATAAAATCAATGTTTACCTGGGGCTCTTCTATCTCGGGCAGGGCTCCCTCAAATACCAAACCAAGGCGGTAGACCCCGGGGGATAATTCCCTGTCATCCAACCGAAAGTTCCGGAGAAGAGTGCGAAAAGGCCTGTAAAGGTCTGCTGTTCTTTCACCTCCGGCCAGCAGCACTTCCTTTCCATCAACCTGGAAAGATATTCTCCCTGAACCCGGATCCATTCCTGCCGTAACATATATCCGGTAGGTTCCCTTTTCTTCAACCTCAAATGCAAATTCCTTCAAACTCCCCTTACCCTCCGGTTTCCAGGTCAAAATGCGGCCTTCCGACCACATTCTCCCCTGTGTAACAGCGGTATAGCTTGAATCAATGACTATTTCTTCCGGCGAATAGATGGCCGAATTCCGGGCTCCCATTCGAGCCGCAGGTTTCCAGTTCTCAGGCAGTTCCAGTTCTCTCGCGTCATCCGGCATGATGGCGCTGTGGTCATCCGTGATCCCGGGGCAGGCATAATGATATCCGATTCTCGCATAGGACATACCCGGAATCACTTCATGACTGTAGAGCTCCATAAAAAAACGGATATTCTCTTTAAAAGGCAGGCAGTCCATAATATGCCAGCGAAAATTCGTCACAAACCCCCTGTTCCCGGGTCCGTCATTTCTTGGCTGCCCGCAGTACGGAAATAAAAAGATGTCTGGGGAGGACCATGAGTAATTATAGTAGTCCTCAGAACCGGTCCCAAACACGGAAGGAAACTTTTCATTGTCCACAAAAATCTTTTCATCTCCCTCTCCCCACCAATTTCCATATGAGGTGGGCACGGGACTGGGATTGAGAATATAGGATGTTGTGCCTACGTACAATCCTTTGCCGAAAGCGATAAGGAAAGCAAGGTCCTGGACGTCTTTGTTTGATCCGGTTATGTTATGATCAGCTCTCCATCTGGCTCTAAAATGTAGGGAGTGGCCTTTCTTCCAGTCGTAGTCAGCCGGAAGCACGCTTCCTTCGGCTCTGACAGCCTGCTTTCCCAGGTTTTCCAGAATAATTTGACATTCCTCCTCAAACGGCATGGGAAAGCGGCATACCATTTGGCCGTCGGGATACACACTGAAGGGAAGGGAGACATAAGGATTCACTCCCGGTGCTGCTCCGAAAAAATCCCCAACAGGAGACTGGACCTGGCCCCAAGGATGATGGTCGCACTTGATATGGAGTACAGTCTGGCGCAGAGCTTTGTCCAAGTCATCAGCATGAAGCTTCACAGCAAACCGTTCCAGAGCTTTAGGCCCCTTAAGGGAAAGCACCTCTATCTTCTGCCCCGGTTCTATCAGGGAATCAAAGGATATCTTTTTTTCCTTTGAGAGGGATTGTAAATGATGGTCAGGGTCTGAAAGAATGGATACGGCTCTTTCTATATCTTGCGTGTATTCTGAAAGGTCATTAGGTGAAAAGGTCTTGACCCGCGTTCCTTTTGTATACAATCTAACCTGAACTTCATAAAAATGAAGGGTTTCCAAGTCTCCTTTCCATACCAAACGCATTCCTTCGGAGAAAGGAATAGGAAAATAAGAAGCATCTCTCTGGTAGAGAGTCTCAGCCAAAAGACCGGAGTGAAATGGTTTTGACTCAGGAAAATATTTTAGAGGGGAATGAAAAAATTCATCTGCTGTGCCTTTGTAAACCGGTTCGGATTTTCCGTCCAGAAAAAGTTCGATTTCGCCAGAAATGGCCGCACTCCATAAACGGACTATGGCACCGGGGCCTTTGACATCCGCCATCAAATACTCTCCTATTCCTTCTTCATCCGGCTCTTCTAAGACCTGTTCAAAATTCGGGATGGGCTCCCCTCCGAATCCATCTGAATTCGAAAACCATTCCGACCCTCCGGGCACTGTGCTCCGCCTGTCATAGGAAGAGAACTGAACTGTGCGGTATTCAGGCTCCGGATACTCAGTAAGCCGCCATAGATCTGTCATCTCTTTTAAAAGAGTCCCCGTAGTTATTTCTGTTTGATCTCCCATGCAAAACACCATTGCAAGGAAAAGGGGCACAAACAAAATGAAATACAGTCTCCTGGAATACATGACTTCCTCCTTTCTGTTTTTGCCGATGATCGATGCGTGTTATATCTTCTTTTCAAGCTCTTCGATCATCTCCGGACTGGCAATAAAAATGAGAGTATCGTTCGCTTTTATTTCCGTGTCTTCAGGCGGATTAAAATGATAATTCCCTGTTATTTTATCTCTGATAGCGACCAAAATCGCCTCGCTTTTTTCCTTTATTTTGCATTCGCCTAATTTCTTGCCTATGAGGCCGGAATCTTCTTCTACACAGACCTCTTCGAATCTCAGGACTTTTTCTCTATCTCTCAGCATCATATCCAAAAAAGTGACCACTGCAGGACGCACCATTTCAGAAACCATGCGCATGCCACCAATGTGAGTGGGTGATATGACAGAATCAGCACCCGCCTTTCTCATCTTTTTATGACTTTTTATATCTATGACTTTACTCACGATTCTTGTACCCGGATTAAGGCTGCGGGCGCTCAAAGTCACAAAAAGGTTCTCTTCATCTTTGGGGAGGGAAAGAATAATGCCTTTGGCCCTTTTAATTCCAGCAGAAAGAAGCGTTTCATCTTCAGTCGAATCCCCTATTAGGTACAAAAAATCGCCTGATGATAAAAGCTTGTCGATTTTCTCTTGGGAGGGATCTATGAGCACAAATCTCTTCTTTGTTAAAATCAATTCATCAACGATCGAACGAGCGGTTTCATCAGCGCCGCAGACAATGTAATGATCCTTTAACTTTGATATTTTCTTTTCCATCTTTCTTCTCCAGAGAATATTTTTTAATTCACCCTCCACGATAAAAGCGGTTATAGAGGATATGGCGAAAGTAATGGTTCCCAGGGATAAAATGATGAAAGCGACCACAAAGATACGCGCTCCCGGATTCGCGCTGAGATCTATGACCTCCTCATATCCTACGGTTGAAATAGTGATGATGGTCATATAAAGGCTGTCCAGCAATGACCACTCCCCGCCGCCGAAAATTTTGAACCCGGCAATGCCGATGAAAAACACCAGACAGAAAACCAAAACAGACAGCAGTAATCTCTTTTTGGAGTTCATGGTTTTATTTCTTTGAAGTCAGAGATGATAGGAATTTTTTCATCCTTTCTAACAAAGACATTTTATCACAACTGTCCCTTATGTCCTTTTCTGAAAGTTCCTTGACCTTTTTGAGGAACTCTATATTTTCCTTGTTCCTGTTACTCACTATGCCAGCCGTGATATCGGCCAATTCCGGATTCCGGGACAAGAGAAGGGCAAAATCCCTGGCTCCAATCTCCAGAAGCTGGGTCTCCTCTTCGATTATGCCCGTAGCGGTCCTCGGCATTCCTGTATAGAGCGACATTTCTCCAAAAATCCCTCCCGGATTTACAAAAAATTCCGAAGCGTATTTCTTTCCTCTTTCCTCATAACTCACAACACCTTTGATCTTTCCTGATATGACGAGAAAGCAGCTCTCCCCTTTTTCCCCCTGTTTAAAAAGCGTCTCTCCTGAAGAATAGAGCTGCTTTACAGCAGCCGAAGCCAATTTTCTTACTTCTTCATCAGATACAATCAATCTCCCTGCTGCCTCTCCCTTCTGGTATCTTAAAAAAGAAGAACTCAAAAGGGATTGATATTTTATCATCTCTTCTTTTTGTTCGTGAAGTTCTCCGGTTTTCGTTCTTGAGATATATTCAAAAATATTCTGGACCTTATCACTCAACGGAAGAGGGATTTCAATCCCTCTTCGCCTAAATTTATACCAAATAAGCCTCCCCGCTTTCCCCAGCACATGATACTTTTTACTAAAATCCGTTATCCAAAATTTTAAAACATAAGATATGCCAAAATCCTCATAACTCAGGATATAGGCTTCCGGCGGAGGCATTCTTGAAACTTCCGGCATATCCAATGCAGCCTCTCTCAGCGCTTTCATTACAGATTCCGGCGGGGCCTCATAACTCACTTTAACAGGGATGTTCAAAGCTGTCCTTTTATCCGGACAAGAATAATTGATGAGAATATCGGAAGAGATGGAATGATTCGGAATGACCACTATATTGGAATAAAGGTCCTTTATCCTGGTCTCTCTCCAGTTTGTATCAATGACCAAGCCTTCTTTGTCTCCGCTCTTGATCCAATCTCCTTTGCAGAACGCCTTTGTGATATGAATGGATATTCCGGATATGATATTTCCCAAAAGCTCCTGAAGTGCCAGGCCCAAAATCATTGTCAGGATTGCAGACGTCGCGAGAAGAGGAGTTATATCAACTCCGGCTACTCCTTTTAAAACAACGAATAAAAAAACAAGATAAATCACAAGCAATAGAAACCTATGGAGAATCCTGGGAAGAGGAAATATTTTCTCCCGGCGTTCGTAAGTTGTTACAAGAAAAGCGTCCATCAACCGGATCAAAAAGAAAAACAGAAAAAAATAAACAGCTGCATCTATATATTTCTGGAAACCAGGGCTTAACTGAAGGCCCCGGACGAGACCTGCCTGACTGACACACAAAACAGCGATAAGAAAAGCCAGCGGTGATATGATTTTTGAAAGAAACACTCCGGCTTTTATGCCTTTTGATAAAAGGAACTTCCTGTTAAGGAGACGAAAAAGAAAATAAAGAACAAGGCCCAGACAAAAAACAAAAGCGATAAGGAATAATTCTAAAACCCCTGTATTAATAAGGTTTTGATAAGACATTCTCTTTTTATCCTCTCTCTTTTTCCATTTTTATGATCCTTCTTCCAAACTCAGGGCGAATCCTTCTCTGGCTCCATACGTTTCAGGAAAAATTTTTCTTGCGCTCTTAATTATATTATCAATTTTTTTGTCTGGATGAGAAGGGCTAAAATGAGAAAGATATAATTTTCCGACACCGGCTTTTTGAGCTATTTTGGTTCCTTGCTTCCATGTGCTGTGGCCCCATCCTCTTCGGCCCTTTTTATATTCATCCGGAGTAAATGTGGCATCATAAATAAGAATATTCGTCTTTTGCGCAAAAGCAACCAACTGTTCATCCAAGCCTTTTTCAGGGTGTTCGGTATCCGTAGCAAAGAGGATGCTCCTGCCTTTCTCGCTAAATCTGTAGGCAAAGGAACCTTGGGGATGATTAAGGGGAATATGGGAAACACGGATATTTCCGATAAAGAAATCTTCTGAGGGGATCACCCTGAAACTCTTTTCAGCTCCTGTTTTTTCAAAAGGAATAGGGAAAAATCTTCCCCCCATCAATGTACTGAGTAATCCTTGAGTCTCTCCGGATTTCAAAGGTGAATAAAACGAGACCTTGGTTTCCCTGGAAAAAAGAGGGGAGAAAAAAGGGAGTCCCATAATATGGTCAATATGGAAATGAGTAAAAACAAGATGGATATGAATATATTTTTTGTTCTTGTTTTCTTTAAGCGACTCACCCAAACTCATGATTCCTGTTCCCGCATCTATAACAATCAAATCCTCTTCCGATGAAACAAGAGAGGCACATGGGGTGTGGCCTCCATACTTGACATAACGCTTCCCGCTCACAGGGACAGATCCTCTGACTCCCCAAAAAGTAAGTTCCATTTGTGTTTTTTTCCTTTTATTTTATTTTCAAACCGAACACTCCATCCCACTCCCCCGGCGGAGGATCCTTTACAAACCCAATGCACCTTGCTGCATAAAATTCAGCCAATGCATCATCTTTAATACCTTGAAACAAAGCCAAGGCTTTTTCCCATTCGCGATTTTTATACTCTGTTAGAGCTTCCTGGAAATCAGAAACCAGCTTTTGCTGGACACCTGTGGCTTTTTCTTTTTCCGCAATGATTTCAAATACCGTTACCGGCCTTCTTTTTCCTACGACTCTGATGACATCGACTTCCCTTGCCAAAATCCATTCCTTTACATCAGAATAGGTATCCTGCCCAATAAGAATGGGAACCCTGTACTGCTTGCATGCGCCTTCAAGTCTGGAAGCAAGGTTTACGGTATCCCCTATGGCCGTGTAATCAAACCGTCTGTGAGAACCCATGTTCCCTACCACTGCAGGACCTGTGTTGATACCTATCCTCGTGAAAAGCTCGTGTCCGTATTTTGATTTAAAAAGACTTCCCATCTCTTTGAGCTTAGCCTGGCAATCCAATGCAGCTCTGCAGGCATTCACTGCATGGTCCGCGAGTTCAAGAGGGGCGTTCCAGAACGCAATGATGGCATCCCCTTCATATTTATCCAAAGTCCCGCTGTAGTTGATTATGATGCCGCTCAACTCTGAAAGATATAAATTAAGCAGGTCAACCAGTTCCTCAGGGCCCAGGTTTTCTGAAACAGATGTAAATCCCTGTATATCGGAAAAAAAAGAAGTGATCTCTCTTTTATCCCCACCCAATTTTAAGAGCTCCGGGTCTTTGACAATCATATCGATCAAAGAAGGAGAAAGATAAAAACGGAATACATTCTTTATGAAACGGCGCTGCTTCCCCTCAAGACTGTAATTCAGCAGAGCGGCGCTGATAAAAGCGGTGACAACGGCAAATTCAGGTGCGGCAAATTCCAGCCAGTATCCTGAAAAGAAAAAGAGGCACGACAGTGCCGCAGGAAGAACAAGGCACAGGATAAAAAAAAGGCCGATGACCCAAGAACGCCGCAATACCGACGCCCCCACTCCGGTAAACAGCGCATAAAAGAGAATCAAACACAATACGACCGTTTTTCCGGGAAAAGAAATGAAATCCCGGTTTAAGATATTATCCAAAACCGCTGCCTGTATCTCCACACCCGGATAGACTGAACTGAACGGAGTGGGCCTTAGGTCATAAATCCCGGGCGCACTCGAGCCCACTAAAACTATCTTTCCGGAAAACACATCAGGGGGAACCTGCGGTTCTGTTCCTTCATTTATTTGAGCCCATGAATTGATGATCGAAGCCACAGTATACGTGGGATAGGTACCCTGAGGCCCATGGTATTTGATGACCATCCGGCCCGAGTCGTCCAGGGGAATTTTTCTCTTGCCAAACCAGATGCTTCCTTTTTTCCTGACATCTATACGGACATCCCCGATAAATTCAGCTAAGGCTAAAGGAAGGGCGGGAAGAATCATCTTGTTGTACGAAAAGAGAAGAGGGACCCGGCGGTAAATACCGTCTTCATCAGGCGAGAATCGCACATTGCCGATTCCCTTTGATACAGAAAAAAGCTCCCTGTTAGGGAGAGTGACTGATTTCATAGGATAAATAGATCCAGCCTGTTTCTCTACTCCTCTCAGCGAAAAGGGTTTTAACAGCTCTGTATTTGATTCTTCAGGCCCGTTGTCGTTCCTGCTTAAAAATACAGGAAGAAAAACATTCCCAGCCTTCTTTAGTGACGAAGCCAATCTCAGGTCATCCTCCACTCCATAAAATGAAGATTCAGAAAATATAAAATCAAAAAAAACTGCTTTGGCCCCGCCGGCTTTCAAGTAATCCGCTAAATAAGAATACATTTCTCTGGGCCAGGGCCATGGGAGCCCCTGTTGTTGTTCATAGACATCCAGGCTGTACTGATCGATCAGGAAGAGGACGACATCTTCATCTGCGCGAGAAGACTTTGAAAACGATCTGAGCCTTAGATCCCATGACTTCCGTTCCAAAGGCTGAAAAAGCCTGAGTTCATAAAGCACAAGAATTACCGAAAATGATGCGATCCCGATAAGAACACCACGGAATATTTTTCCTTTTAGAAGGGCCTTGACCCGTTTCCTTGTCTTAATGGTTCCCTCTCCGCTTAGGGGAAATAAAGCCGATCACCGCAGCCTCTGAACTGCCTTTCCATACCTTGCTGTCCGAGCCGATACCTTCTCAGGAATAAAACTCAATGATGATATTTCCTTTTGGGCGCGCTCTATTCTATCACCGGCGCTGGGATGTGTTTTAAACCATCCTTTTTCCTCACCCTGAGAAACATCCTGTCTCATTGTCTCTAGAAAATCAATCAGTCCCTTAGGATCATATCCTGTCCGCGCTGCTATTTCTACAGAAAGGCGGTCAGCTTCATATTCATATTTCCGGTCGTATCCCCTTTCTATCAAGTTTCCTGCTATATCGCCTAAAGCATCCTCAAACACATCTGTCAGCTTGGCCAGCTTTTCAGGACCATATTTTTCAATTGCTTTCTCTCCGATAAGGGTAAACGCATCCACCAGGCGCGCATTCTTAATCGCCTGAAGACCGTGCTTTTCCTGAACATGGGCGACTTCATGAGCCAGAATGCACCCCAGCGTTTCTTCGTCTTTGCATCGTTTTAACAAACCCCTGCTTATAAAGATAAAACCTGAGGGTGCGGAAAGAGCATTGACTTCCTCTGTATCCAGCACAAGAAAATGATATCCTGCAAAAGTTTCAGGCCTGTCAGAGTGATACACAACAGCCATGCCAACACTGTTGACATAACGGGTCAGGTCCTCGTCCTGGTAAGCAGGATACATGGATAAAATAATTGCCGCTACAGCTCGGCCGATATAATATTCCTCTTCCTCTGATATGTCTCCGAATCCTGATCGCACTGCTTTAATCGTATCTTTTTCGGATGTGACTATTTTACTTACCTTTCCAAAAATCCCGGCGCTTTCCTCCATCATAGAGCATTTAAGAAAAAATAAAACGCACAACAGGCAAAAAGCCAAGAGAACCAGAGTCTTTTTATTGTTCATTTTTCCCTCCCGAATTCCCCTAACTTTCCTTTTTCGAGAAAAGTTTTGATAGAGGATGGAGAGATTTCCAACCGCAACATCTTATCAACCATAGCAAAGCTTATGTTCGGATTCCTGGCCCTGTACTCTCCTTCCACCTGTTTGTTGAATCCTTTTCCTGCCAGCGCCACCTCATCTGCAGACGCATCGGTTTTGAGAGAATCCGCTGCGGCAAGCAGTGCCAATCCCTTTGGTTTGACAGCACTTGAATGCACCCAGCCTGTAAGTCCCTGAGAAGTTTTTACTTTTATCCAGCCTTCTTTTGTCTCAAGCTGCTCCACACTTTCTCCCTCTTTTAAAACAGCAAGGGACTGGGCATAAAACTGGGGCTCTGCTCTTAAATGCGTAACCCTTATCTTAACCACCAAAGATTTGGCAATCAGGATTGAGACGAGAAGAAAAAAAAGGATGAAAATCCCCCTCAATAAAGAAGGTTTTTTCATTTAACCCTCCTGTATTTTAATAAAATACAACAAATCTATCATTCTTATGAATGATAGTATACTGAAAGAAGGCCTCAGTCAATATCAACTTGGACTCTTCTCAATAGGGCTTATCCGCAGAAAAATGCGGGCCAAACAGAACGATCCTTCTTATGCTATAATACCAGGGAGGACGATAAGACAAAATTCAACCTGAGGTTGACATAAAAGCAGAATGCCTTATCTTATAAAAAGGAATATATATGAAAAAAATCGTTGTGGGTTCCCTTTGTTTCTTCGTGTGCACAGCTCTTGCCTTTCCTCAGAGCCTGGCTGAACTCGCTCAAAAAGAAAAAGAAAGGAGAGCCCGATTAAGTGAAAGGTCCAGCATAGTCCTGACCAATGCAGACCTTAAAAAAGTTAAAAAAGGATTAGCCCTCACTTTGAATCCCTCCCCTTCCACTCAGGATAATAAAGAGAGGAGAAATCCTTCAGATATCAGAAGTCCCGGCCCAAGAGTCATCGCTTCTGAAAACACCGATCAGATAGACCAGAGAGGATTTGACAGCAGAAGCAAAAGATACGCGACAAGGGTCCTGGAGACTACAGAGGGGGCAAGAGATCCGTCCTCCTCCCTTAACAAACCGGATGGCAGCTTTACACAGATCGAATATTTCGGTTTTCTTGACCTGGAACTGGAAGCGGAAAACCATAACGGGGCTGATATAGCTGTGTATGCCCGGCGGCAGCAGTCAGGGATACTCCCCCCAACCATGAACTATGCCCTCTTTGTCACTGATAAGAATGGAGAGTGGCAGTACATAGGAACCGGAAGCGGCCTTCAAAGCCCCGAGACTTTCGAACTCGGAGAAATCTCAAGGACTCAAAAAATCAGGCTTGTATTTAGAGATTATACAGACACCAACACGATAAGACGCATCAAGCCTCACTCAGCAGACTATTACATGGAAATCGATGCTGTTGAGTATCTGCACTTCTGAATCACTCGGATGTTTCAAACTCAGCCAAGACTTCTGAAGCCGCATCTTTATGAACCATAAATGTCAGCATCTTGAGCTTCACATAATCATCCCTGAAGAGAGTGTAGCCTTTAAACTTTCCTCTTTGAGAACTGCTTCCTGAATCTTTGATCAGAAACCAGTCGCGGCCGTTTATTTCTGTATGCCCGACGGCATGAACGGCATGGTCATCCGTAGAGCTCCTGTTGTCAAATCTGTATTCACGGCTGTCCTGATCGATCAATGCAAACGGAATATCAAAAGATGGTATGATGGCACAGTCTTCCTCTCCGCTTGTTCCGGGTTCAGAGACATCACCGCCCAGGGCTACGGTATAGCCTTTTTCAAAAGCCTGGATGATTAGATCATAGAACACATCCAGAGGGACATTATAGTACACATCGCTGTGCCACCAGTTGTCAGGCACTTTGTATTCACCCTGTGTGTAAAAGGGGAGATATTTCAGGCTCATAAAGGTCACATAATCATCAAGAGGAAGCTGCAGAACGTCTTCCATGTATTCCACAGGAGTCAGGCTCCGGCCGTCTATCTCGACGGAGTTCGGAGGCTTTCCCATATATTTATTCAGTATCTGCTCCACGTAACAAAGAGCTTTCTCTTCATCCCAGTATTCGTTTTCCTTACAGAAATCCAGATAATTTCTGATCTCCCGGAACAATTCACCATGATTGTGTTCGGTTTCTCCAGGCAGCAGGCCTGTATAGCACTCGGCAGGAACAGCTCCATACTTTTTCATCCGGGCGATCGCCGCATCATGTTCAGAACCCTGGCCGAGGTGCATGTCTCCCTTGTTTTGGATATAATACCGAGCTTTCTCCACATACTCCCAGTACACGGTAAACATCTCAGAAAGCTTTACTTCCCCTTTTCCAAGACGCTTTGCTTCTGATTCCATAAGAGAGGTAGTGGCAAAACACCAGCAGGTCCCTGTCCAATACTGGCGTACGGGAGGATTATGAAAATATGACGTAAACACCTCCAGAGAGGAAGGTCTCTCGATCTCTGAAAAATCTGTCGTAAGATAAGTGCGTTCACGGCCCCTGAATTCTCTGGTCTTATAAACGGCTTCGCTGCACTCCTGGATTTCCTCCTCACCAACCTGGACTACTTTTTTTTGGACTGTTTTTTCCTGTTCAGTACACGAAAAAAAGGAAAAATGGACAAAAACCAGCAAGAAAATAACAGAAAAAATGGTTGTAAATCTCCTCATAAATAACTCCTTTCTTCAATCGATCCTAATCCTATCGATTCCTATCATATTCATTGACCTGTAAAGACCAAATCACAGACAGGTTGTGTCTTTGACTTTACCTCAGATCGACCTCTTCAAGATCCAGGTATTCGATTTTTGAAGTGCTTGAGTTAAAATACTCCAAAAATAGCTTCCCGTCCCTTTTAATAAAGCCGTACATGTCTGAAACATACTCACCCAAAATCTCTTTATCTATTTTCTTTGCGGCTATTGTATTGTAGAGAATGTACTCAGTCTCAATGCGACCTTCATGCTCTTTGGGCATCTTAACGCAAATAATCCACCGGTTGTCTTCCGTTTGGTTGATTATCTGGAAAACCGCTTCCTTATCCTGGTCAACTATGATCCCTGTCCCTTTATCTGTATCCATGAGCACAGAGCTCTCATCTTCACTCACATAAATGGAACGGATCGACTCAAAGCCTTCGTCGATCCTGATCTCAGCAAGGCAGGTATCCTCTGTTTCCAAACCCTTATACACGTCCTGTATCTCAAGCCTTAAAATATAATGAACCGCATCCGCTGGCCTTCCCACCTCCGCTTCCATTTCACTTTTAAAAAGTTCCACGACACTTTCTTTGAATGCAATCAATTCCTTCCGCGCCATCGGAAAATCCAAATCCTGTTCATCCTGTGTATCTATCAACTCAATAACAAAATCCCTGTCATACTTCAAAGCGAAATACCGAACAGCCATTTCCGAAACATGAGCCTCAGGGCTTACGCCCACATACAGGCTTACGAGCATCTTCCTGACCCTGTTATTCCTAAAAAAGGCTTCGTCACTCCCCGCAGACCCGTTTATTATGCTTATTGTGTCTGTGTTTTCCGGTATAGTGAAAAAAAGGGCTTCCCCCGATCCATCTCCCGGAACACCCTCTGCCCAGAAAGTACCTCTGTCCCCGTCAAATATCCTTACCCCTGAAAAAGCCCCCGGGTCAAAGGGATCGGGCTCAGGATTATCGAGTTCTGATGTGGTCTTGTAAAAGATCCTGCTGTCACAGGAGTACAGTACCATCTCCTCCCACTGGGATGCAGCCATGCACGGAAGTGAAAAATAAAAAGTGAAGAGCATGGAAAAGAAAACAAAAACATCCCGTCTTCCTTTCATTTTTGATTTCTCCTCTTTATTTCAATATTTGTCCTGTTCTCAAACAGCGGTTTTTCCCTCTCTTGGAAGTGAGCTGTTTTTCCCTGTATGCATCTCTGTCGTTTAAGTTTAATCCATATCAAAATTTTTGGCAATATCCATCATCCTTTTATCTTGCTTGTCTTTAATTTTTAACTGCAGCAAACTTACACTTAAAAAAATGACATCAAAGTTTTTAAAAAGCGTTCAAAAACACTATAATAATCTCAAAACAAACAGGGAGTCTGTAATGAAAAAAACAAGTATTTTTCTTCTTACCTTCTTCTTTGCCTCTGCGTTACTGATATCAGAGGCCATTCCCTTTGAGTCCTATTTTACGGACCACACCATGCGCATTGATTTTTTTCAGACCGGAGATTCGGACGAAACATATGTTTCCATTGACCAGATCTATAAATATCCTAAATGGGCAGGAAACCCGGAAAAGACCATCGATGCCATGAATTCGGGGATGTACTATGTCAAAATAGTGGATAAGGCTACGAACCGTCTTCTTTATTCAAGGGGTTTTGCTACCATATTTGGAGAATACAGAACCACGGGTGATGCAAAAAACAATATCAAAAAAACATACCTTCAAACAGCTCTCATTCCTTATCCGAAATATCCCTTTCTGTTCATCATAGAAGTAAGGGACAGAAACAATCTTCTCTGTCCGCAGTTTGTGATAAATATCGATCCCCGGGATGAAAATATCATCAATGAAGAACCCAATACAGATGACCGCATCTATAAGTCAATAGAAAACGGAGACCCTCACGACAAAGTGGATATCGTTTTCATCGCAGAAGGATATAAGGCCGAAGACTGGGAGAAATTCAAAAAAGATGTCGACCGTTTCACACAAGTCATCTTCAGAGCAGAGCCCTTTCAAAGCCATAGGGGAAGATTCAATGTATCCGGCGTTTTCCGGGCTTCGAAGCAAAGAGGGACGGACGAACCGACTAAAGGAATATTCAAAAACACCGTTCTCGACTCCTCTTATAATGCTCTGAACACACCCAGATATCTTCTCATCGATGACACCAAGACACTCAGAGATATCGCATCTAAAATGCCCTACGACACAATCATTGCCATGGCCAGCACTTCAAGATACGGGGGCGGCGGCATCTATAATGACTATACTATCTTCACATCAGACGATGAGAGGAGCGAGCAAACCCTGATGCATGAGTTCGGCCACGGATTTGCTGATCTCGCAGATGAATACTTCACATCAAGTGTGGCGTACAATGAATTTTACCCTCCCGGAGTCGAACCGTATGAGCCCAATATAACAGCCCTTCTCAATCCGGAACACATCAAATGGAAGCACCTGCTCACTCCGGGGATACCCATACCCACCCCCTGGGGCCAGGAAGAAATAGAAGTCCTGGAAAAGAAAAAGAAAGAGGCAGCCAACAAGGCAAAGCAGCGGATCTCTTCCCTTGAACAAAATCAAGACTCAGAGGTTGAGATAAGGAAAGTTCAGGAAGATCTCAATTCCACATTAGAGCAGATCAATATGGAAATCAAAAAAGTGCTCCTAAAATATCAAGATAAATACAAAGGGAAAATCGGAGTGTTCGAAGGAGCTGGATATTCCCCTAAAGGCCTTTTCCGCTCAGAAGTTCATGTCGGCATGTTCTCTAACGGTGAATACGGCCCTGTAAGTGAAGAAGCTATCCTCCGCATCATCGATCACCTCAGCCACTGATATGGGGACATCCCATTAGGTACCACCCTAGTTCAGAACCCCGTATTTATGTACGCGGCTTACTACCAGAATGCAAGCTTCCCTTGTCTTGCCTCGTCAGAACTAACTCTATATAGAGGGAGTTGCGTCTGCAGGATTGCGGTGGTGTATTAAATGGGAATATTTCAGAGGGAAACAATCTTGAATATTTTTTTAATATCCAACGGATTCAGTAATATTGGGTGGTACCTTATGGAGCGTCCCCCATAATTATAAAAAATCTTGAATATCCTTGAAAAGAAAATAATAATATAAATACACTCTTTTCTTATGAATAACTAAGATCAAATCTCTAATGAGAGGGACAAATGAAAAAAACCATCTTTATATGTGCCTTTTT
>CAZSZS010000015.1:0-10401 GCA_964611275.1 uncultured Eubacteriales bacterium | reverse complement strand
AATCATATGAACCTTTTTTTAATTGTCAAATACTGAAATTCAGGTATGGCCTGTGCTCCCTTCAGATTTTTAACGCCATTCTCCTTCGTTTTTCTCGGCTCCTGCGTAACTCCCCCCGTTCGTGGGTCAGACATACTCGTCGCCCGGCTACGCCGGGTACCCTCAAAAAGCCTCATCCGAAGGCTAAATCTTCAATGCCGCTTTAGCCATTCCCAAATTTCACTAGGTAAAGAGGAAAAATGGTAAAAAAGGTTATGGTTGTATGGACGGTAATGATAACTATAGCTTTCTCTCCTATGTTGGCTCGGTATTCAGGGGAGAACGACATCATAAGCATCCAAAAGACGTCTGATGTCATACAGGCACTAAGAGGCATGAATCTGGATATCCTCTTTCAGGAAAAAGGGGAAATATATATCGTTGCGGGCATCCAAGACCTTATCAAATTACAGGAAGCCGGAATCGCCTATTCTCTCGAGACACAAAGGTTTGCCGGCCAGAGTGCACAGAGCCCTGCGGCTCAGGGCGGCATTAACGGGGATTATCACTCTTACCAGGAGCTTGAACAAGATCTATTTCTCCTTGAAAGCTCCTTTCCCCAGCTTGCGAAAGTCCAAACCATAGGGATGTCCCATGAACAGCGCCAACTTTATGCCCTGAAAATAAGCGCCCGTGTGCATCAGGAAGAAAACGAAGCAAAAATCATTCTCCTCGGATGCCACCATGCCAGAGAATGGATATCCGTTGAGGTCCCTTATCTCATAGGAAAGCATCTTTTGGAAAATTATGCCTCTGACTCTGAGATCAGAAGCCTCCTCAACCAAAGCGAAGTCTGGATAATCCCCCTTGTCAACCCGGACGGGCTTGTCTACAGCATCTATACCTACAGATACTGGCGCAAAAACAGGCGCAACAATGGAGACGGATCCTACGGTGTGGATCCGAACAGGAACTACGGCTATAAATGGGGCTGTGACAATATAGGCTCCAGCCCGGATTCTTACTCTCCCGTTTACAGAGGGCCGGCTCCTTTTTCCGAACCTGAAACACAGGCTGTGAGAGATTTTATCACGGGAAAAAATTTCCAGGTCCTTGTCACCTATCATAACTACTCCCAGAGCATCCTCTATCCATGGGGATATACTGAGGACCCTTCCCCCCTGAATGACCTGATGCACGATATGGCCGAGCATATGGCCGCCAAGATGGAAGAGGTCAACGGGACTTCTTATGAATTCGGCGGAGCCGCGGATTCACTCTACCTCACTAACGGGGATACCACAGACTGGATCCTCGGAGTTTTCGGAGTCCCTTCTTTTACCATAGAACTTCCTCCCGTGGATATATTATCAGGAGGATTTTACAATAGTGAACAGGATATCATCCCCATTTTTCAGGAAAATCTCCCTGCTGTTTTGTATTTAATAGACTGGGCCATCGAGGAACATTCCCTGACAGCCCCGCATCCTCCCCCTGTCAAACCGGAACCCCTCCGCAATAAATCAAGAGAAGTCATAAAAAAGTAAGATTTTATTCAGGTGTGGTTGAAGCATTTTTCGATTGACAATCCCACGTGCAATTTAAACTTTTAAGCAGGCTGGCAAGTTCTGAAGTCATCTGCAGGCGAGCGGGCATGGTTCCTCGCAGAGGGGAGCGAGCCGAGGAATAAGCTGAGATTGATGGATTTGCGGAACAAATCAATCGGGAGTTCCAAGGGGGGGAGTCCCCCTTGGTCGAAGGGCAAAGCCCGAGAAGGGGAGGCAGCGAGACCATAGGGCGAGCGTTGGAAGGGGAAAGTTGTGTTTTTCCCTCCAAAAGAACGGTGGGGAAGATCAGCGGGCTGAAGAACTTGCCAGCCAATGAGCACCTTGACAAACACAAGCCAATCAGGAAGAATATCAGTTTCCCTAAAAAAGGAAGCAGGTACTAAATAATGGCAAAATTGCTCGCAAGTATTTTTCCTAATCAGGATATCCCTCCGAGCACCACTGAAGGTCTCCCCTTCTGGATATTCTGGCTTATGCTTTGCGTCATTCTTCTGCTTCTCGCTGTTATTTTCTTAAGAGATAAAGATCTGCGCAAAAAACTCAATCTGTTTTTTATGGGATTTAAAAAAAAGATCAAGAAGATCCGGCTCCAGCAGATGTTAAAAAGAGAACGGCAAAAAATCAAAAAAACTCTGCTCGAACTCGGCCGAAAAGCATGGTCCCAAAACATAAAGGTCCCCTCCTCAGAATCAATATCAAAAAAAATCCTCAGCCTTGAAGACCAAATCGGAGAACTCGAGGAAGAAAAAAAGGAATCCATATCCAAAATAGAGGAGCTCAATAAGGATTTCGAAAGGTTCAAGAAAAAACAGGAAGAGATCGAAGAGGAAATCAAAAATAAAACTGCGCCCAAACTTCAAGACATTCAGGATATCCAGAGAAAAGAAAAGGAAATTGAATCTGAAATCACCCAAAAGCACTTTGTCATGGAAGAAGCAGCCAAAAAAATCACCCTGTCAAGAAAAGAACTTCTAGAACTGGAAAAAAACACCGAAATGAATAAAGAGGAGAAAAATTCCAAAACAAAAAACCTTGAAGGCACAATAAAAGAATGGCAGGAAAAGAAAAACAATACGGATTCTCAAATAAAAGACCTGGTAAAAGAGAAAACAAGCCTGGAAGACAAGGCAAAACAACTCACAAAGGAAATAGATAAACAAAACCAAAAAATAAAAGATACCGAAGCTCACGGAAAGCAAGAGGCCAAAAAGTTCCAAAAAGAAATCAGGGAATGGGAAAAGACCAGGGATAAAAAAACAGAAATGATAAAAAGTCTTGAGGAAGAAAAAATTCCTTTTTTCAAAAGCCTCGGAAGGCTGGCAAACGAAGACAGGTTGAAAGACGAGATGCTTTCCCTCTATTACTCAAAAATAGACAGAAGTGAAAAAAGAATTAAGAATTTGGAAAAGCAGATTGAAGAAGAGACATAAAAAGCAGTGAAATGAAAAAATCCCGTGCTGCAGATGCCGTAGTGTTCGGCGTGGTTCAGGGAGTCGGTTTCAGGCCTTTTATCTACCGCCTTGCAAAAAGATTCGGATATAAAGGCTGGGTCAAAAACATAGGTTTCGGAGTCAAGATCCACCTTGAATCCCAGGAAGCTGATGACTTCAACCTGTTCTTCCAGGCTCTCACAAAGGAGAAACCTCCCCTCTCCCAGATAGAAAATATCGACAGAGAGCCTGCCGAATTTTCAGACTGCCGGCAGTTTGAAATAAAAAAAAGCATACACAGCCAGAGCTTTGTCTTTATCTCTCCGGACATATCTATCTGCGAGAACTGCAGAAAAGAAATGCTGGATCCCGAGGACCGAAGGTACAGATATCCTTTTATTAACTGCACGGACTGCGGTCCCCGGTATACCATTGTCAAAGCCCTTCCCTATGACAGAGCCCAGACCACCATGTCGCATTTCAAAATGTGCAGCCAATGCCAAAAGGAATATACAGACCCATCTGACAGGCGCTACCATGCCCAACCTGTCGCCTGCCCTGAATGCGGTCCTGAGGTCGAAGTGAAGAAAAGCTCAACCGGAGAGAAAATAAAAGGCGGTATCCATCAAGCCTCTGTTCTTGTTAAGCAAGGAAGCATTCTTGCAGTCAAAGGGCTGGGAGGATTTCATCTGGTGTGCGACCCTTTTAATAAAAAAGCTGTGGACAGACTGAGAAAAATAAAAAGGCGAAAAACAAAGCCCTTTGCTCTTATGGCTTCAGGACTTCATGTCATTGAAAGATATGGGATGATGGATACCTATGAGAAAGAACAGCTTTGCTCAGCACAAAGGCCCATTGTACTGCTGCGCAAAAAAAAAGATATTCCAGGTATCGCTCCGTTTTTAAGTGAAATCGGGTTCATGCTTCCCTACACTCCACTGCACTATCTTCTTCTCCAGGACCTGGACTTGATCGTCGCCACAAGCTCAAATCCAAAGGATTCCCCCATCATGAAGGACGAAAAGGAAGGAATCAATGCTCTGTGTGATTATGTGCTCACACACAACAGGCCCATTAATATGAGATCCGATGACTCTGTTATGAAAGTGGTGGACAAAAAGCCTTTGTTTTTAAGACGGGCCAGAGGGTATGTTCCTTATCCTCAAAAAGTCCCTGAATCCTTAGTCTCCCAAAAACAGATACTGGCTTTGGGCGGAGAGCTAAAGGATACCATATCCATTTATAAGAACGGGTATGTGATAACAAGCCAATTCCTCGGAGACCTGGATGAATACCAGAATTACACATATTTTGAAGAGACCATAAAGCATCTCTCCGGACTCTTTGAGTTCAAACCGGATGTTGTGGTCTCAGACCTTCATCCTGACTTTCATACAACCAGGTACGCTGAAAGGATGGGAATCCCCCATCTTAAAGTCCAGCATCACTATGCCCATGCTCTGGCTGCCATGCTGGAGCACCATCATGACGGAAGAAAAAAAGCACTGGGGATCATACTAGACGGATTCGGATACGGAGGAGACAGCACAGCTTGGGGAGCCGAATTTCTTCTGGCCGATTATCACACCTACACACGGGCCGGGCATTTCAAATACATGCCGCTTCCCGGAGGAGACCTGGCAGCCAAACAGCCCTGGCGTATGGCTCTCGCCTATCTCATAGACGCCTATAAATCAGACTTCCCGCAAGTCGAATCCATAGCCAGAATAAACCGCAAAAAGCGAGACCATATCCAGCAGATGATAACAAAAGATATTTGCTGTCCCCGGGCATCAAGCGGTGGACGTCTTTTTGACGCTGTATCCTATCTTATTGGTTTGGCGCCGGAACAAGCCGAATTTGAAGCAGAGGCTCCCATGCGGCTGGAATCAGCAGCTGATGATATAATAGAAAGCTTCTATGACTTTGAAATAAGCGGAGATTCCGTACCTTATATTGTTTCCTTCTCCCATACCATTCGTTCCATTGTCAGTGACCTGAACAAAAATGTTCCGATACCCATCATTTCGGCCCGGTTTCACAATACACTGTCCGAAGCGCTGGTTCAGATGAGTGAAAAAATCCGCAACACCCATGGAATTAATACGATTGTTCTTGCCGGAGGCGTTTTTCTGAACAAATTCCTTCTGACCCGGACTCTTCAAACGCTCGAAAACAAAAACTTTAACGTCCTGCGCCCTGTTCAATATTCTCCAAATGATGAGCTGATATCTTTAGGACAGGTCGCCTATGCCCTAGCAAAAAAACCCTAAAAAATCTGCCTTTTTTTATCACTTTGACTTTTTCACAAAAACTGTGGAAAAATTGTGAAAAACCAGCTGTTTTTTGAACGTATATGCATCAATTACTGTTAGATATGACAAATTGCACAATATCTTGTATACTATTTGTAAGTTCTTGTTAATAAAAGGATTATATCTAATCGACGAATAATAAATAACTTACGAATCCCTTCCCCAAGAAAACAAACGGAGTGTGTTTAACGTGACATCACAATTCTTCCCTAAAACTGATATTAATGTCACATTTCAATTTTATCGATACGCAGTTTTATCCCTCCAATGAGAGACAGAATCATATTAACAACAAAAGCTGTTAAAAATCCAACTAGGCCCAAAAATAAAAGGCCCAGCAATCCGCCAAAAAGACCGAATAAGAGACCTCCGTGGATTTTACCCTGAAGAGTACTGAAAAATTCGGGAAGTGTTGCAATGAAATCAGAAAACAGGGACGAGGCTCCCACGACAGCCCCCAGAGACAATCCTAATATCAGACCAAATATTCCGAATAAAAGAAAAAAGGAAGAAGGATTGATAAAGCGGGCGATATAATTCGGCTCGTTTGAGTCCGTAATCGTATCAATAGGGCTTTCCACATTCTCAACCTTCTCTTCCTCCTGGCCTCTCTGTTCTTCCATCCTTTCAATCTCATCCCAGGAAGTCTGGCTGAAATCGTCTGTTTTCTCTTCTTCTTCCGGTTTCTCTTTTTTTGCTTGTTTTTCAGATGTTATTTCACACACCGGGCAGGTCTGGTCTGGTGATTCCAGTACAAAGCCGCATTCCGGACATTTTATCTGTTTCGAGTCCAGGCTTCCCCCGCAGTATTCACAGGCTTCGGAATGAATATCGTTTTCAAATCCACAGTAGATGCATATAGCCTTTCCCTGCTGGAGAGAAGGAGGGTCGGCCTCATTCCATTTATCTCCGTCAAAATAGTACCACTTGCCTGACCTGGCACCAATAGTCCAGCATCTTCCGTCAGGAGCGTTAAGCCTTAACTTTTTTAATCTGTATCTGAACTCTCTTTCAGAGATTTTTTTTTGCTTGAATTTTTTTTTCAGTTCCTGGAATTGGCTCTCTATTTCTTCGAACTTTTCACGCATTTCTCTTTCACCTTAATGGCTCTGGTCCATTATAAATAACCAACCAGCCCCATACAAGAAAAAATTATCCAGGATTATTATATATCCTTAAGAAATTCAGGTATGGCTGAAGCAACATTGAAGATTTAGCCTTCGGATGAGGCTTTTCGAGGGTATCCGGCGAAGCCGGGCGACGAGTATGTCTGACCCACGGACGGGGGGAGTTACGCAGGAGCCGAGAAAAACGAAGTAGAATGGCGTTTAAAATCTGAAGGGAGCACAAGCCATACCTGATTCTCACTTAAAGAAACTGATTGAGGAACTGGATCAGGTTGAACCCCTTTACAGGAGCCGGAATAAAAGACAACACGAATATCACCAACACCACAACCGTCACTATTTTTCTTCCCCGAGACAAAGGCCGCTCTTCATCCATTACCGGTGGATGCCTGAAACCCAGGAATGATATGAGTAAAGCCCAGACAAACCAGCCCATCCAGAGAAAAACACCCATTATGATAAAAGCGGCAAGAATAAATTTGGCATACTTTCTCACACGTGGCCCTATAAGGGAATAAAACACATGCCCTCCGTCAAGCTGTCCTATGGGGAAAAGATTAAGCGCTGTGACGAGAAGACCTACCCAGCCCGCAAAAGCAACCGGATGGACCACCACATCATACCCGGACCCCGCTCCTTTAAACAGGAAGACGCCCGCTATTTTAATAAGAAGCGGCTCTCCAAACAGCAGTGCCCCCTCCTTAGGCAAGGAAGGCACCACCTTTGAGAGGGAAAGCCCGTATAAGACTGCCGGGACAGCAAGGACGAATCCCGCTAAAGGTCCGGCCACTCCGATATCAAAAAGCTGGTGTTTCTTTTGTATAGGAGATCTGATTTTAATGAACGCGCCCATTGTCCCTATCAGCGTAGGAGCTGGGATGAAGAAAGGAAGGGTGGCGCTTATTTTATAATAACGGCAGGTCAGGTAGTGGCCCATCTCATGAGCCAGTAAAATCCCGATGAGGACAACCGCGTAAACAAAACTTAACCTTAAGATCTGCGGGTCTCTGAGTATTTCCAGACTCAAAGGTATTTGTTCGGGGTGAGAAAGGCTTTCTGCGTATTTATAGCTCAGACTCCAGGTGATCCCAACAAAAAAAGCGGACACAGCCGTTATGATAAAAAGGAGTATATTAAGCCATGTCCTGTCTTTGGAAAAAAAAGAAGGCTTTTTCCGGGGATAAAGCCTTTCTCTTTCTGTTTCGCCGTCCATTGAAGTTTATGATAAGTCCGAAAGAAAAAATGTTATATAAAAATAGGAGTGACATGCATCACTCCTATTCTAGTGGATTAGGCTATAAATAAGTCTAAGACTATCCCAGATGTTTCGCTTTTTCCTCAAGCTCCTCTCTGGTTTCTTTATGATTCGGGTCAGGAACACAGCAGTCCACAGGGCAAACGGCTGCGCATTGCGACTCATCATAATGGGGAACACATTCCGTACATTTATCAGGATCGATGACATACACTTCTTCTCCTGCACTGATTGCTTCATTAGGGCATTCAGGTTCACAGGCACCGCAAACAATACACTCTTCAGTAATCATATAAGCCATTCTTGCCTCCTAAGAAAAAATTAAGAAATCATTATAATACTTTTATATAAATTTTCAACCCGATTCATGATAAAAAAAGAAGTGGTCCTTTCTTAGGGCTTCTTTGCCCCTTCCAACTGTTCTATTTTCTGATAGGCTTCATATCCATAATAAGTCTGTGGATAATCTTCAGAAAGACTTTTATACAATTCAAGAGCCTTGTCTGTATCCCCCTTTTCTGCGATAATCTCTGCCTTTTTGAACAGCACAACATCGAGAGCAAAGTAAGCGGGTTTTTCCTCTTCGATTTTTTGATAAATATCCAGCGCCCGGTCCAATTCCTTTTTCCTATGATAAATGTCAGCCTTGAGCAGCTGGCTCTGGTAATAAATGATATCCTTTTTTGAACCAGTCATCTCTTCCAGGGTATTGAGCGCTTTATCCAATTCTCCTTGCTCAATGTCATAGCGGGCTATGTATATATATCCCATTCTGGTAAACTTTCCTTTGCCTGCCATCTCTTTCAGCTCTTCGATCCTTTGGGGATTTTCATCCAGATCTTGATTGATTTCATTTATCTGCGCTAACAACTGGCTTTGTTTCTGCAGGTTTTGAGCTTTGATATACCTCGAGACAAGGAATACAAGAAAAATAAAGACAAGCACACCTACGGCATAGGCGACTTCCTTGGATCGCTTTTTGACCACATCATAAACTCTATTGAGAAAATCGAACAATTCATTGGTCTTTAGTTTTCTTCTTTCCTTTCTCTTCATAAAAAAGCTCCTTTATGGCACTAAGTTAGATTCATTTTTTATCACATATCCCCGGAAATCTCAAGCTGATAAATACCCATGGCTCCGGCCATTTTATAGAACAGGTCTGTATTGTCATAATAACCAACGAACCTTTCGTGAGCTTTCCCTATTGAGAAAACCGGTACAGGAGCCGCTGTATGCGCATCCGTTCCCCAGCTGATTCCTGCTTTTCGGCTTACAATCTCGACGATTTTTTGAAGGAAAATCCAACTCCTTGGCTCCTGGAAAGAGCTATCCAGCTCTTCAACATCTCTTTCAGTAAGCCTTTTGAGGCCAAATTTTTCTTGGATCAGAGGCATAAGGTCATCCAGCTCCCATTCTTCCTTATCTGTCCCCGTTTTATAGGGCTCGACATAGGTATCATTGAATTTTTCGAGAGACATGGTTTGTCCGTTCAAAACTTCCAGCGACTGGCTGTAACCGGAAAAGTCAGACCCCAATGACATGCCTCCCGTTTCATGGTCGGCAGTCACCACAATAAGGGTCTCATCAGGACGCTCTTTGTAAAATTGAACCGCTCTTTGGACCGCTTTATCAAACGCAATGACATCCTTTACAGTAGTGGCTGCATCGTGGTCATGCGCAGCCCAATCGATTTCTCCTCCTTCCACCATCATGAAAAAGCCTTTTTCATTGTCAAGAAGCTCGATGGATTTATCCACATAATCAACAAGGGAAAGACCTCTTCCGTCCATGTCGATCCAATAGGGCATGGCATCATCTGAAGTCAATTTTTCATTGATAGCGATGATTTTATCCTTTTTGTTTTTTCCTCCAAGTGAAAGAAATTCTTTTTCCGTTTGAATGACGGTGTATCCCTTTTCGCGGGCTATCTCAAGAATATCCGTTTGAAGGCCTTTTCTTCCCGTTGGATAATGGATGCCCCCTCCCCCGAAAAAATCGAACCCGCTCTCAACCATCTGCTGGGCGACCTCATAATAATTTTGTCTGTGAGACACACGGGCATAAAAACAAGCTGGTGTGGCATGATTTAGAGGCACGCTAGATATGATCCCTACTTTCATTCCCTTTTCCTTAGCCATCTCCGCAATGGTCTTGAACTCAACCCTGTCTTTCTCGTCCCTGTTGATTCTTCCATTTATGGTTTTATGTCCGCTGGCTATGGCTGTTCCCGAAGCGGCTGAATCAGTTACATAGGAACTTGAAGAAAAAGTGGTCATCAATCCTGTCCCGGGGAATTGAGTGAAACTGAGCTTCTCTATATTGATACCTTTTCCGCTTAAAGCTCCCTGCATGATCTCAACAGCATGGATTTGAGACAGTCCCATGCCATCTCCGATAAAAAGAAAAACGTATTTTGGTGATTCGGCACGGCTGCGCTTTTCTTCATGCGCACAAGAAAATATTCCTAATAAGATAACAAATACGGATAAGATGACTGTGGTCTTCTTTATGATTCGGGCCTTTTTATTCATTTGCTTTCTCCTCACATGAAAATATTTCCTATTATAAACATATTTATTAACATGATAATAATATTATAATAATTTTTCACTAAGAAGGGAAAAAACAATGAAAAACGAAAACCGCAGCCGGTCGGAAGGGATGCTTATTTTTTAGTGTTCAAACTGATATTTTTTCTCTCTGAAAAGCTTAAGGCAGACGTCA
>CAZSZS010000014.1:0-10915 GCA_964611275.1 uncultured Eubacteriales bacterium | reverse complement strand
GGGCGGCAGATACCATTTTGGAAGCCCGATCTTCAAACTTCAGGATGAGCACATGTTCGGGAACAATTTCTTCATGTCCATCCAGTTCACCTACTCTGACGCGGGCTTCAACCTGACACCTATGGATGACCTCGATTTTGAGAATCCCCCCTGGTGGGACACCACCAATGATATCTGGGAAGGACCGGACGGTGATGTGGGTGAATGGCGTTACTATGTGGAAAGGCCTGTGAGCCAGTATGTGGCCAGAGGCACCTATTTCAATGACAGTTTCCTTGGCGCCAGCCACGAGATCCTGTTCGGAGCCGAGTATGCCTCAAGACGCGCCTACACCGAATCCGTTTACACGGGTAATTTTTCTGCGACCTGGAGAATCAATTATCCCACCATTGACTGGAGCGGCGACGGAGTTCCGACCACAGGTGAAAATCCTAGCAACCTCAGGTACTTCTCCTTCTGGAGAGGCTATTATGAAGACATCGGCGTGGATGCCTATGCCTTTTATCTGAGAGACACCGTGACATTCGGCCGGTTCACCCTGCTTCTGGGGTTGAGATACGACCAGCAGCAGCCTTATGTGGCGCCCTTCTCCGTCCAAGCCGTGACCGACAATCCGGCATGGGATGAGATCGCAGCAGCTGATGTCCAGACTGCATTGGATGCGCTTCTTCCCGGAGCTGATATCGATGAAGTCACAGCCTTTGATAAGAACGGCGATCCTTACTGGTGGAAGACATTCTCCCCAAGGATCGGACTCACCTATGATGTGACAGGCGACGGAAAGACCATCGCCAAGCTGTCCGTAGGCCAGTACGGAGATTTCATGGGAATGATGGGCGGCAATTGGAAACCCGGCGGAACCAGCGGCTGGTTTGATTTCTACTGGAAAGACAACGGCGACAACGTGATTCAGCTCAACGAATGCTACTGGGCCACAGTAGGCGACGGAAACTACACCCCCTATCCTATCTTCCCGGGCGGCAGCTTTAACGGCAACGAAAACGATGCCTTCGGAACCTATTACGGAGGTTACGACATCGCTGACCCGGGTGCTCTGACAGATCCTTACAGGTCCTATGATCCCGATGCCCAGTCTACAAGGACGTCGGAAGTCATTCTGTCCCTTCAGAGAGAAGTGCTTCCTGACTTCGGCATATCTGTTAACGCCACCTACAGAAGATATGACAAGAACAGCTGGAACCTCAAACACTTTATGGATGCCAGTGACAATGCCTATAGATTTGAGACCCAAGACTGGTATGTGCCTGCGCCTGCCCTCCCGTCCAGTGTTGACGTGAGCGGGTATGACACACCCTGGGACGGCGACATGGGCGGTGCGGCTGACAATACAGCGTACTACATTACCGACAGCTACCAGGGTTATGACCCCTCTTATCCTTCCAGCTACTCGCGCCATACGCTGCGGCCCGATTACTTTCAGGACTACTGGGGATTTGACCTTATCTTCAACAAGAGGCTTTCCAACAGGTGGATGCTGAACGGAAGCTTCACCTTCCAGAACCAGAAAGTCCATTACGGAGACCAAGGTTATATTAATCCCACCAACCTGTGGGCTCTGGACGAAAGAGTCTATTCACCCTATCAGGGCGGAGCCAGCGGAAAGATCGATCAGTACACCTATTCCCCATGGATGCTCAAACTCGCAGGACTTTACCAGCTTCCCTTTGGTGTCAATGTGTCCTTTAACTTCCAGGCAAGAGACGGATGGCTGATCAGAGAGAGAGTTGAGGTCTATGACTACCGTATCCCGAATCCAAGGGATCGGAATATTGGTTGGCTCTATCTTGAACAATTCGGAAACGAGTCCCTTCCTATGTTCTACAAGCTGGACCTGCGTCTTGAAAAAGTCCTCGATGTCGGGGATGTCGGAAAGATCTATATCATGGCCGACCTCTTTAATGTCCTGAACAGCACGATCGAAAACAGAAGATACCAGAGCGACTGGGGAAGAGTGTATATCTATACTGACAACAGCACGGCTTTCTCACCGAGTTCGACCGCAGGATCGTTGAATGAGATCCTGAACCCGAGGATGCTGAGATTCGGAGTGAGGTTCGAGTTCTAAAAGATCAGTCTCAATTCTGACTAGAACTGCAAAAGCCCCTTTCGCTTCGGCGAAAGGGGCTTTTTTTTTATGCTTTATAATGTTAGAATGAAGGAGCGGAATAAGAGAGAAGAACAATGCTAAGAATTGGAGGTATCGGATGAAAAAAGCGGTTTTTGGTATCCTTGCATTACTATTATTAGCTGTTTTTGTTTTTCCCCAAACATACAGAGGAAGAGCCCGCCTGATTGGATTTGTCTATGATGCGGAGGGGAATCCCATAGAGGATGTCAGAGTCAAAATGTATTCTGTACTGGCTGAAGCCGGGTTTGAACTCAAAACAGATAAGGAGGGGAAATGGATCGCCATGGGAATAAGGGGAGGCCCATGGAATATAGATTTTGAGAAACTGGGATACATGCCCCAGGGCGTATCCGTAGAAGTCGATTCTTTCAGTCCCAATCCGGAAGTAAAAGTCACTTTGGAAAAAGTCGAAGGGATTGTCATCACAGATGAGCTTAAACAAAAGCTTGATGCAGGGAACAAGCTTTTTGATGACGGAAAATTCGAAGAGGCGATACAGGCTTATAATAAGCTGCTTGAAGAAAACCCCGATCTCTACATCGTCAATCAAAATATAGGGAACTGTTATTTTCAAATGGAACAGTACGACAAGGCCGCTGAGTATTATAAAAAGATACTGGAAGGGGACCCTGAAAACACGAACGCCATGATCCTTGTAGGAAAAGCGTATGCAAACAAGGGGGATGATGAGCTGGCCTTGGAGTGGTACAAAAAAATAAAGTTCGAAGAGCTTAAGGATCCCACTGTTCTCTATAACATCGGGACCCGTTTTTATAATATGGCTAATTATGAGGAAGCCCTGAAGTATTATCAGCGTTCGGTAGAGATAAAGGAAGATTTTTTGGACGGTATCTATCAATTGGGGCTGACTTATTTGACCCTGGGAAAGAATGATGAATCCATAGCTCAGTTTGAAAATTACCTGAAGACAGATCCTGACTCCGAAAGAGCGGAGCAGGTGAAAGGTTTTCTTAATTATCTGAGAAGATAAAACAGGAGAAGAGATGCGGTTTATACGGATTTTATTTGTTTCTCTTCTGGTTGTGTTGGCGAGCTGCGGCCCTATCTATCAACCAATGACGCTTGACCTTGACAGTGAGGCTTTTTACGAAAAAGCACGGTTGATAATGACAGGAGAAGAGAGAAAAATATTCAATCATCTTCCTGATAAAGAATCAAGAGAGGATTTCATTCAGGACTTCTGGAAAAAAAGAGATCCCACTCCGGAAACCGAAGAGAATGAGTTTAAAGAAGAATTTTATGAGAGGATCGAGTATGCCGACGAGAGGTTCAAAGAGGGCATACCCGGTTGGAAGACAGACAGAGGAAGGATCTATATCCATTTCGGTTTTCCCGACAGGATCGAACACCAGCCTATGATAAACAGTGATGAAATAAAAGGTTATCTTCTCTGGGTCTACTACCGATACAACTTTGCCGTGGAGTTTATAGATAAAAGAGGGGATAACGTTTATGAGCTCAATCCTTATTCGGGAATCTATGGAAGTCTTTTTCAAGCCATGGAAATGGCTAAATTCGGGATCGCATACAGCAATGATGAGATAGGAAGCAAATATATCGATTTTAAGTTTGACTTTGACCGCAGTAAAGAGCAGTTGAATATTTCAATCCCTGTAAAAGGGCTTGCTTTTGTGGAAGAGGAAGGTTTGCTCAAGGCTGAGTTCGAATTTAAGTTTTATGTGTATGCGGATAAGAAAGATGCCCGGAAACAGACTTTCATTGAAACAAGGCCGTTCGAGTCAACGGAAGAAGAAGTGGTTGATTTGGAAGAGATCAATTTCACTTTTACATTTGATTTAAAGCCAGGTAAGTATTTTTTAGATGTTCTGATCATAGGAAGGCCGGATATCGGAAGAACGAGAAAGATATTTCACATTAGAACATAAGATAGAAAGAACGACTTGGAAAATTCTTGCAAGGGCCTTAAGCCTGGGCCTGAAAAGGTGTCACAATGAAAAAAAACACAGTGGTAGCTTTTATCGTTATCCTTTTTCTTTTTCCATTATTGGCGGAAGCTCAAAAATTAAAAAGAGAAGAACTCCCAGGAAAATACAGAGAATTCTTAGATCTGACCCAATACATCATGCTGGATGAAGAAAAAGATGTGTTCATGCAGCTCACCAATGACAGAGAAAGAGATATTTTCCTGGATTCTTTCTGGAAGCAGCGGGATCCTACTCCGGGAACGGATAGGAATGAATACAGGGAAGAACACATAAGACGTTTTGAATACGCCAACGAATTTTTAGGCCGCGGGACTACAAGACAAGGCTGGAGAACCGATAGAGGAAGGATCTATATAATTCTAGGGGAACCGGCCAGTAAAGAAAATTTTGAAGGAAGCCTGGGGCTTTACCCGGTGGAAGTATGGTACTACTACGGAGGCGGGAGAAAAGGGCTGCTCCCTCATTTTGCCATTGTCTTTTTTAAAAGAGGAGGGTTCGGAGAATATGTGCTTTATGACCCGGTCGCGGACGGTCCCACCAGTTTGCTGGTAGGGGGGAGGGAGATGGAGTTTACGGATTATGAGTCCGCGTATCAAACGATAAGAGAGATGGCGCCCACTCTCTCTCTGGTCGTGCTCTCCGTAGTTCCCGGAGACATCCCTTATAATTTCAGCCCTTCGCCGGAGAACAATATCATTATGGCGGAAATCTTTGAGTCCCCGAAAAAAGACATCAATCCTACCTATGCGACCAATTTTATGAACTATAAGGGATTGGTAAGCACAGAATATATGACGAATTATATTGAGTGCGTGACGGATGTGGAGATCATAAAGGACCCTCAGTTGGGTTTGAATTTTGTCCATTTTTCAATCGTTCCTCAAAGTCTTTCCGTTGATTATTATGAACCGAATGACCAGTATTTTTGCAATTTTGAACTGAATGTGAGTTTAAGAAAAGGGGAAGAAATCATTTTCCAGTATTCAAAAAATTATCCCTATTATTTTCCGCCGGAAGATTTGGAGAAAGTCCGGTCAAACGGTGTCTCCATAGAGGACTCTTTTCCTATAGTGGATGGGAGTTATGAGCTTACGGCGCTTCTTAAAAATTCCGTTGGCAAGGAATTCTCCCTTTTAGAAAGGAATGTAGACGTCACAAAAGATCCCGGCTCCCCTCAGGTCATAGGGCCGTTTATCGGGTATAAGTTTCAGGAATACGAGAGGGACATACATATCCCGTACAAGATCTTGAATCAAAAATTGGTGCTGGACCCGTCAAAAAGTTTTTCTTCTTCTGACGACATTGCTTTTATGTTTATGGTTTCCGGCCTGGAGAGATCTCTATGGGAAAACGGGAAAATAGAGCTGCTTGTTAATGGATTTAAAGAGAAAAATCCTGTGAAAAAGTCTTATTCCATAATGCTCAAGGGGTATTCATACAGGAGCAGCATAAGCATCAGTCATTCCGTATCTTCAGAGGAACTGACACCTGATTATTACGAGATAGTCATAAGACTTATGGACGGAGATGGAAAAGTCGTAGACAGCAAGTCAGAGGAGTTCGTTATTTCTCCCAGCGCGGCTATTGGTCATCCCATTTCGTTCTCCAAGGGATTTCCTCTTTCCAATAGTTTCCTTTACTACTATATGCTTGCCTCACAGAATAGAAAACTGGGTCAGTATGAAGAAGCGGAGTCTTTATACAGTCAAGCCTATAAGATGAATCCGGATTTTAAAAACGGTGTTCTGGAATACACAGGATTCTTAGTGGAAGCCCAAAAATATGATAGGGCCATGGAAATGGTCGAGCTATTCAAAGATGAAGGAAATTTCAAGTTCCAGTATTATCTGTTAAAAGGGAAAGCTTTGATGGGATTGAAGAAATACAGAGACGCCATAGACAATCTGCTGGAAGGAAATAAGATATACAACAGTGACACAGGACTGCTGAACTCATTAGGTTTTTGTTATTATCAAACCGGTCAGAATAAAAACGCCCTTGATGCGCTCAATGCGTCATTAAAGCTCAACCCCAAGCAGGAGAATGTGAAGAAACTGATTGATGAGATCAAGGGAAAGAACTAATTGGGGCTGCATACCATTGACTGGGCATTCATAGCCGGCTTCTTTATTTTATCGCTGATTATCGGCCTGCTTGTTTCAAAGAGGGCTGGAAAAAGTTCCGCGGAGTTTTTTCTTTCAGGGAGGAACATGCCGTGGTGGCTTCTGGGAATATCCATGGTGGCCACTACGTTTTCCAGCGACACTCCGAATCTTGTCACTGATATTGTCCGGCAGAACGGAGTAGCCGGGAACTGGGTCTGGTGGGCTTTTCTCCTGACCGGGATGCTGACTGTTTTTGTTTACGCAAAACTGTGGAGGCGTTCCAGGGTTTTGACCGACCTCGAGTTTTACGAGCTGCGCTACAGCGGGAAAGCTGCTGCATTTCTTAGAGGCTTCAGGGCGCTTTATCTCGGAGTGTTTTTTAATGTGCTCATCATGGCGAGTGTGTCCCTGGCCATTATCAAAATCGGAGGGGTCATGCTCAATCTCACTCCGATCCAAACACTGCTCATAGCCTCGGTAGTCACTGTGGCATACAGCGCTCTGGGGGGATTAAGAGGCGTGCTTATCACTGATTTTTTTCAGTTTGCCATGGCTATGGCTGGCGCCATAGGAGCGGCGATCGTCGTTGTTCGGCTTCCACAGGTAGGGGGTTTCCATGCTCTGATCACAAACGAAAATATCGTCTCCAAATTAAGCCTTCTCCCTGATTTTACAAATTGGGAATCTCTCATTCCTTTGTTTGTTCTCCCACTGGCTGTTCAGTGGTGGAGTGTATGGTATCCGGGCGCAGAACCTGGTGGTGGCGGATATATAGCGCAGCGAATGCTGTCGGCTAAATCGGAAAGGCATGCGGTCGGCGCCACTCTTCTTTTTAACGCCACTCATTATGCATTAAGGCCCTGGCCCTGGATCATCGTCGCTCTTTGTTCTCTGGCGGTTTTCCCTGACCTTGAATCTTTGCGGGCTGCATTTCCTCAAGTCGCCTCCAATGTCATAAAGCACGATATGGCTTATCCGGCCATGTTGACTTTTCTTCCTTCCGGCTTATTAGGGCTGGTGGTGGCGTCCCTGATAGCGGCTTTCATGTCCACGATTTCTACCCATTTAAACTGGGGCTCCTCTTATGTGGTGAATGATTTTTATAAGCGTTTCATAAACACCGGGGCAGATGAGAAAAGACAGGTGTTCATAGGAAGGATCTCTACGGTTGTGCTCATGATTTTAACAGGGGTTCTGGCGTTGCTTTTAAGCAATGCCCTGCAGGCTTTCCAGATTTTACTGCAGGTCGGAGCAGGAACAGGGCTTTTGTTCATCCTCCGCTGGTTCTGGTGGCGCATCAATCCCTACAGCGAACTGACGGCCATGGTGGTTTCCTTTCTAGTGGCTGTCTACCTCCAGGTCATCCATCCTCACACAGGCCTTCCCTCCATATCATCTTATCTCCAGCTTCTTATAGGGGTGGGGATAACCACAGTGAGCTGGATCAGCGTCACGCTTCTCACCCGGCCTTCTGACAAAGAGATTCTCCGGTCATTTTACCGGCTCGTGAAACCCGGAGGACCGGGCTGGAGAAAAGTGGTGGACAGAGCCCGGAATGAGGGAGAACCTGTGGAGACGGGAGAAGCTCGTTGGGATGTGCCCCAGGGAATCGTGTGTATGGTCTTCGGATGCCTGGGAGTGTACAGCGCTCTTTTTGCTTCCGGATACTGGATATACGGCAAGTATTTTCCTGCGTCTCTCTTGAGTGTCCTGTCTGTGGTGTCGGGCTTTTTTCTTGTGAAGATGTGGAAAAAGCTCAAGATGCAGAACTAATATAAAATCAGGTATAGCTTGTGCTCCCTTGTCATCACGAGGAGCGGAGCGACGTGGTGATCTCAAGATGCTTCGTTTCCGAATGAGATTGCTTCATCACTTCGTTCTTCGCAATGACATCTGCAATGTCGCCACGTCCACACCTGATTTTCTTAGGGTCAAATGGTTGTGAGGCTTTATTAATAATAAATTTTACTTTTTGTTTTGGGGCTCATCTTTCTGGATATAGAGCATGTCCACATTCCGGGAAAAATCCCCGATCAGGTGTTTGCAAAAGTAATCAGCTCTGAGCCAGAACCAGTAATCTCCCATATCACCGTATCCATGCCTCTGGCCCGGGAAGATAAAGAAGTCAAATCTTTTATTGGCGCGGATAAGCGCGTTAGCCATGGTGATGGTGTTGGCAGGGTGCACATTGTTGTCGATATCACCTGTGGTCAAAAGGAGATGCCCTTTGAGGTTCCCTGCTATTTCGGAATTTTTATCAATATCATATTCAAAGGTCACTTCTCCTTCTTCATTTTTCACTTCTTTGACTCCGTGGTGTTTCTCACTCCACCAGCGGTTATAAATGTTGTTTTCGTGGTTGCCGGAAGAGGAGACAGCGACTTTAAAAAAGTCCGGATAAACGAGCATGGCTGCTGTGGACATAAAACCTCCGCCCGAATGGCCGTAGATCCCTACTTTGTCTATATTGATAAAAGAATGCCGGGCTGCCAGCTGCTCTATGGCAAACTTCTTGTCAGCCAGCCCGTAATCCCGGAGATTTCCGTACCCAAAGTTATGGTACCATTTGGACCTGGCCGGGTGCCCTCCCCGGTTTCCCACACAGATCACAATAAATCCGAATTGAGCCAGGCTCGTATTGCCTCTTGCTGTAGAGAATGACTTGGGAACGGATTCGGTCTGTGGGCCCGGATACACATAAGCGATGATGGGGTATTTTTTGGTCTCGTCAAAATCAAAGGGTTTGTACATCACGCCGTAAAGGTCCGTGATGCTGTCCGCTGCCTTCACTTTAAATGTTTCGGGAAATTTATACCCTGCTTCCATAAGAAGAGACAGATCTGCGGTCTCAAGGTCCATCAGTCTGTTTCCCCTGTTGTCGAAAACAGCGGATTCGGGAGGGGTGTCCACCCTTGAATAGTTTTCCACGAAGAACTGGTTTGAATCGCACATCCGGGAGGAGTGGTTAAAGTTACCGGGATTCAAAATCTCCAATCCGCTTCCGTCAAAGCGGATGCGGTACAGATGGCTGTAGTACGGGTCTTCTCCCTTTTCCCTTGCATTGGCCGTGAAGTACAGCACTCTGTTTTTTTCATCTATTCCCTGGATATCATCACAGTGAAAAGGGCCTGAGGTGATCTGGTTTTTCAGGTTGCCTTGGCCGTCGTAAAGATAGAAGTGGGCCCAGCCTGTTCGTTCGGACCAGTGGATGAGTTCCTGCCCGTTGTTGACAAGCCCCAACCGCCTGGTTTCCACATAGGTGTTAAGGCGTTCTTCGATGAGCACTTTGACCTCTCCGGTCTCCGCGTCTGCCACGCATGTATCGATTTTATGAAGGTCCCGGCTTGTCCGTGTGAAGTACAGTTTATCGGATGTTTCAGCCAGCCAAAGAGGTGGTGAGATTTTATCATCCCTGTTTTTTTCTTTTCTGGGAGAAGTGAGGATGGAGACGGATTGGTCTTTGAATTGGTCGTCTGTGACCTGGATTTTTTTGTTTTTTTCAAAGTCGAATATCAGGACATCATACTGGGGGGCTTCCTCTTCTCCGGGCATGTGGTACTTGTAGGTCTCCAGTGTAGGCCTGGGTTTTGCGATCGAGTTTATGACCCAGAGGTCTTTGACGGTGCGGTTATCCGTCCGGGTCATGGCAAACTTTTTCGAATCCTTTGTCCATATGATACGGACCGGTTTTCGCTTGTCTTTGTTTTTCCCCTCCTCAACATTGGTCTCTCCCCGCTCTCGCTGGGCATAGCTGTAGTCTTCCTCACCGTCTTCTGTCAGTTGGTGCTCTTCGATATCTTCGGCTTTCTTGTCTTTCAGGTATTTTTCGTAGTTTTTCTTGTCCATCCAAAAAAGATTGTGATGGCGGCCGAACACGACCTTTTCTCCGTCAGGGGAGATGTTGGCCCAATCAGGCTTTTCCGGAGGTTTTTCAAAATCTTTCAGCAGCCTCAGTTTTCCGGTCGAAAGCTCATACTCAAAGAAAAAGGATTTTTTCTCTGGTTTTCCCTTTTTTTCTTCTTCATCCTGTTCTTCCATTTTCTGCTTCTCCATCTCTTCATCTTTTTCTTCCTCTTCCTCTTCCAGAGAACTTTTGACCTCAAACTGGATGGCCGTATCTTTTTTTACGAATTCTATTTCTTTAATGGGAAGGTGTTTGGCATCATAAGGGTCTTTAGTGATTTCCGTAAGCATGGCCGCCATTTTCACATTATCGAACAAAGGTTTTTTTACCTTTTGAGCCGGGTCAGCGATGCAAAACATTTTCCCTTCACTTGTTTCATAGGTGTACCAAAACCGGTCGCTGTATTTCAGCCAGTGGGGGTCCACTGAGGTGCTGAACACCATTTTCTTTAGTTTGGCAGGTGAAAATTGGGACGCAAGCTCGTAGTTGGCTTTTTTAACCTCATTGATTTCAGATGAAAGCGCGGCTAAAGAAAGGGGGATCATAAAAGAGACAATAACAAACAAACACACGGATTTTCTTTTCATTGAAATACCTCCTTAAGGGATTCATGCAAAAAATGATTTAGTTTATATTTTTGATACGGTTTTTGACCCATAGAAAAAGGATTATACTTGTTGTTGCCCGGGATGTAAATTGTTATCTACCTGAACTATTCATAAAAAAATGGCGACATTCATTTTTATTTACTTTCAAGGATATACATGTTCTCTACAAAAATAACAGATGA
>CAZSZS010000013.1:0-19847 GCA_964611275.1 uncultured Eubacteriales bacterium | reverse complement strand
TCTCAGGACCTAGTGTATTTTGTTCAGGCCTAATTTTTTGGCCAACAAAAGTTCGAATAACATTCCCTTGTTCGTCCAGGATCTCCAGTTTGATATCCTTGGTTCCTTCTTCAGCAAGAAAGTAGTCAATATAAGCTCCTACCGGTTTGTACTCAGGTTCTGCAGGAGAGCGCCCCCAGGACCAGTAGTGCCTGCGGTAGGCGTCCCGGGGTTTAAAAAGAACAGAGGGAGACAGTTCGGACTGGTTATCCCATTGATAAAGGGGTGTCAGGTTGTCCAGGATCCAGAAAGACCTTCCCATAGTGGAAAGAACCAGGTCTTTATGGTGGATTTTGATATCAGTCACCGGAGTGGCCGGAAGGTTATGCTGGAAAGACTGCCAGTTCTCTCCATCGTCAAAAGAGATGAATATGCCGAACTCAGTTCCTGCATAGAGCAGTCCCTCCCTGTTGGGATCTTCACGGACAACACGTGTGGGATGATCTATAGGGATCCCGTTTTCTCCATTGGTCAGGCGGGTCCATGAATCCCCGTAGTCTTCGGTCTTGAAAAGATAAGGCTCCCAGTCATCCAAAAGATACCGGTAGACCGCCGCATACGCTTTTCCGGGCTTATGAGGAGAGGCTTCAATGGTCTGAACCCTTCCTCCGGGTAGGAGGGAAGAAGGAGTCACCTCATTCCAGGTCTTCCCGTTGTCTCTGGTTACATGAATAGGCCCGTCATTAGCTCCCACCCAAATAACTCCTTTTTCAAGAGGGGATTCCTGAACCGCATAGATGGTACTGTAGAACTCTTCTCCGGTGATATCCCGGGTGATGGGAGTGCCGGAAATAACCTGCTTGGAAGGCTCACATGCAGTGAGGTCCGGAGAGATGGTCTCCCAGGTCACGCCTTCATCTGAAGTCCGGTGCAGATATTGAGAGGCAAAATAGACGACATTAGGGTCATGAGGGGAGACATGAACGGGAGAGACTCTCTGGAAACGGTACTTAAGGTCTTTGGGGTTGTGTCCATAAATATTCTGGGCGCCCACATAATACTGTTTTTCCTGTCCGGTGATTTTATTGTATCTTCCAAACCGTCCCTTGCAGTTGGCATAAACAATATCCGGATTTCCGGGTTTGGGAACAGCCGGCCCGGTTTCACACCCTCCCACTGAAAGCCAGAACCCGGAGGCTCCGGTTGGTGAAGTATAGGGAGGAAGACTGGGAACCGCAATAGTGGAGCTGTCCTGCTGCCCGGCATAGAGCCAGTATGGGAATTGGTCATCCACATTTACCTGGTAAAGCTCGGCAGTGGGCTGGTTGTGCTGGGTGGACCAGGTTTTTCCTCCGTCCCGGGTGATGTTAACCCCTCCGTCATTAGACTGGATGAAAAGGTCCGGGTTGTGGGGATTGATCCACATATCATGATTGTCTCCGTGAGGGGTGGAATGACGGGTCCAGGTTTCTCCGCCGTCTGTGGATTTGAAAAAGCGGGTGGAGTTGACATACAGAATATTGGCATCAGTGGGATCAGCATCGATATTGGTGTAGTAAAAAGGCCGGTCCAGAAGTTCTTTTTTTGTGGAGATAAGTTTAAAGGTCTCTCCCCGGTCATCTGAGCGATAGACCCCTCCTTCTCCAGGAGGAGCTTCCATAAGGACATAGACCAGATCAGGATCAGCCGGAGTGACAGCCAGATCGCTTTTTCCAACCAGTCCCTGAGGAAGCCCGTTCGTGAGCTTTGTCCAGGAATCACCGCCGTCAGAAGATTTATAAATCCCTCCTTCTTTGCCTCCGCTGATGATGGTCCAGGGTTTCCGTTCACCCCTCCACAGACAGGCATAGATCTCGTCTGGATTATCCGGAGCCAGCTCCAGATCAATGGCTCCTGTTTTCTCAGATATAAAAAGAACATTTTCCCAGGTTTCTCCGCCGTCCTTGCTGCGGAACACACCCCGGACCGGATTGGGTCCAAAAGCATGACCCAGAGCGGCCACAAACACGATATTCGGATCAGTGGGATGGATCTCCACTGCACCGATCTGCCCGGCTTGTCTGAGTCCTGCGAATCTCCAGGTTTTCCCTTTATCTGTGGATTTGTACACACCGCGCCCTGTGATGACATTGCTTCGGATCCCGTCAGAACCGGTCCCTACATAGATGGCCTTAGGGTCTGAAAGAGCCACTCTAATGGCTCCGATGGACCCGGTTTCCAGAAAACCGTCTGAAATATTGGTCCAGTTTTGTCCGTAATCCGTGGTTTTCCACACCCCGCCGCCAGTGCTTCCCATATAAAAAACAGAAGGCTCTGAAGGTACCCCTGTAACAGTGGTGACGCGGCCTCCCCGGGAGGGTCCCACACATCGATACTTAAAATCGTTAAAGGAGACCGGATCAACAGAGGCAGAAGAATAACTGGCTGTGAACAGTAATGAAAAAATGACAGGTAAAAACAGTAATAATGTGATTTTTTTCATGAAATAACCTCTTTTTTTCTTGAATTCTTGGATAAAACGGCCATATTTTTTTTTGACTTTTATTCTTTGACTCTTCTATAATATAATACATAAAGTAGCTGGCTGGAGAGGAATCCTCCTTAGCCCCGCTTCCTTTTCTAAACCTTGGCGCCTCTACAGCCAGCCTTTTTCTTTTATGGGACTTTCTTTTCCTTTTCCTCTTCCTTTTTCTTCTGTTTTATGCTCTCTATGATCTTTTCAGTCCGCTTCTTTATGTGCTCTTCATGGTCAAGGTGGGAGATCCCTTGTTTCAGCCAGGCCGGAGCTGGTTTTCCGAGAAGATGATGGTCAAAGAACTCTCGCATCCTTATGGTATAGTCTTTGAGATTGGCAGGCTTTCTGAGTCCGTGGTTCTCTCCTACATATTCAAGCATAACCACCGGTTTTTTAAGCTGGCGCAGCGTGTTGAAGTATTCGATCCCCTGATTCCAGTCCACAGCTCCGTCCTTGTCATTATGGAGAATAATAAGAGGTGTGGTTACGTTTTTTGCGTGATAGACCGGGGAATTCCTGGCATAAGCGTCAAGATTTTCCAAATAATTCCCTTTGAAACGGCCCTGGCTTGATTCAAAGATAGGCTGATTGGCTGAGCCTGAATTCCAATATATGGAGCTGTACATACTGATCATGTTCGTAAGAGGGGCGCCTGCGACAGCGGCTGCAAAAAGGTCGGTCTGGGTGATGAGAAAAGCGGTCTGGTATCCTCCCCAGGAGTGGCCGTGTATGCCCACTCTCTCACTATCTACCACTCCGGTATCAGCAGCGGCTTTGATCGCGGGAATGACACAGTTGACAGCCGATATGCCGGGGTCGTTGATCTCATAGACGATATCAGGCATCAGAACAGCGTATCCCCGGCTTGTGTACACGGATTTATTAAAGCCTCTGGCTGAGGGGGCGAAGTAGTAGTTCATGCGGAGGGAAAGTTTTTCATAAATGTAGACGATAGTGGGATAGCTTTTTCCTTTCTTGTAATTTGCGGGCAAAAAGAGCGCTGCCTGAAGTCTGTCTCCGTTTGTGCTTGTGTAATCCACGAGCATCGAGCCTGAGGACCAGAGAAATTCATCCTGCTGCGGATTGGCATTTGTTATTTTTTGGCCGTCCTGAAGAGTGTGGTCTGTGACATAATAGTCAGGATAGTCCTTGTATGTTTGCCTTGTATAAAAATACACATCCGCATTCTTCGCTTTGCTGATCGAGAAGGCAGCATCGTCCCAGAGAAGCATTTTCGCTCCGGGATCGTCCTTTTCCACAATGGCAATGCCTCCTTTTTTGGTCCATTCGCCGTAAGCAGAGAAGTAAAGGGGCTTTTCGAGGTCAATGCCTTTTTCCTCCGGATCCAGGCGGATGCGCCGGGGAAAGCGGATCTGCTCTGTTTTCCCTGTTTTGGTGAGATTGAGGCCTTCTCCGCCGTGTACGGGAATGTTCCAGACATCCCAGTTGTCATACAAAAGCACGGATTGGCCTTGTTTTTCCCAGCCTACAGGATAAATGGGAGGATCAACCACATTGTGGTCATCTTCCGTGTTTATGAAAGAAGTAGGCACGTCTTCTGTTATGTTGTACGTTTTGCCGGAAGGCATCTCATATGTATAAAAGTCACCGTCCTTGTAATAGAGGAAATGCATCCCATCCGGAGAAGGGGAGAAGTACCATCTGCATTTTTCAAGAGCCGGCGTTCTTTCTCCGGTCTTTACATTGATGACATAGATATCCTGGTATCTTCTTCCGTAAAGATTTGAGTCAAGCTCATATTTTTGTGTGTCAATTCCTACGGCCCAATTGTGTTTGGGAGCTGCCGAGACTTCTCTGACCTTTTCATCAGCGAGCCGGATGAATTTTTTGCTGTCTGCATCGTAATAGGACAGGAAGCTGAAATTTTTATCCCTGCGCTCCTGAACCTGCTGCATGGACTGGAGCCGGTTATCCTGCCAATGCCAGATAACGAGGTCAGGCAAATCCTCTTTGTCGATCTCAGCATCAGGTTTCTTTGGAGCGGGTTTTTCATCCTTTTTTTCTTCTCCTTCTTTTTTTTCCCCCTTTTCTTCTTTATCTTCCTTTTTTTTGACTTCATGGATCCCGAAAAGCAGGCCGGAGAGGTCTTCTGTCCAGAGGGGGTTTCTGTTGGGGCTTATGGTCATACCGTCCGGAAAGTTTTCATCTTCATGCGGATCGTAGAGGGTTTTCGCGGGTTTTTGGGAATCAAATCCCTTAAAGCCCAATACACTGTAGACGCTGTCTTCATATTTTTCATCTTTTTTCCCTTTGAGCACAGCCAGCCCGTCGCCTTCTTCTGTCCATGTGAGCTTCACGTATTCCGCCGCATCGCTTTCCAGAGGAAGGATGACCCCGGTCTTTGAGCTGCGCAGCTGGACTCCGTTTCCTGTTTTTCCTTCCGCATCTATGGTGGTGGCGAGCCATCTTCCTTTTTTATCAAAAGAGAATTCCGCAACATTCCCGATATTTAGTTGAGCCTCTGTTTTCAGGTCATAAAGAAGAAGGTCTGTTCCTTTCCATGAGTCCTTGTTTTTGGACTGTTCCTCTGAAGCGTATTTATGGAATGCGATCCAGGAAGGATTTTCTCCGGAAAAAGAGAAATTTCTGATCTTTTCAAATTCCTTTTTCTCTCCTGACTCAAGGTTCAGCAGCGCGGCTTTGTTGTAAGCCTGCTTCTTCTGTTTTTTGAGTTTCTTTGCTTCTTCCCTTTCCGGATATACGGTAAAGGCAATCCAGCTGGAGTCTTCTGAGAATCTTATATCTCTAGAGGAGGGGTATCCGGAAGGCTCTCCGATGGGGAAACTGAATTCCTTTTCTTCTTTCGTGTTTGTTACTATGAGCTTCCCGTCTCCTTCCTGAGGCACAAGATAGTAGGCAAACCATGTGCCGTCCGGAGAGATAGCAGAGCTCTGGATGCTTTTCCATTCTATTATGTCTGCGATATCTTCAATGGGCCTCAAATCATTATCTTTTGAGTAGGCGGGATGCTGCGTGATGGAAACCGAAGAAAGGACAAGACATAACAGCAGAATTAAAACGTGTGAAAATTTCTTCATATTAAAACCTCCTTATTATTTAGACTTTACTATTCATAAAAAAATGGTTTTGTTCATTTTGAATTTTTTGCCCGTCACTCTCTAATTGAGAGTAATCGAATTCAGAGCCCAGAAGGCTGTGAGGGATGAGAAAAACGACCAGCATAACGCAGGAGGCAGCCAGTATACACCTGCGGGATGTTTTTTTGCTTTTTTTCCTGGATACCCAGAGCGCTAAGATCCAGAAGACAAGAGCTATAAGTGTTTTTGTGTCTGTAAGGTCTTTACCGACAGGAAAACCCGTCCAGAAAGAGCCAAAAGAAAATTTTTGCATAATAGGTCCGAATATCATTCCTCCCGCAAAAAGAAATGCCACAGACCATAGGCCCAGCTTTTTTGGGTCTGATTCCGGAATAAGCGCCTCGAGCCCGGCGCGGATCGAAAAAAGAAAGGCCGCGAATATAGTCACAACATGAATGAGAGTGATAAGCGTCGGGACTTTTCCTTTAAAACGGATGACAACAGGGGTATTGCCTGAGAGAGATGTTTCTATGTGCTGGTCTTTGAGCATGATTTTGTACTCCAGCTTGCCCGCAGCCGGCTGCCTTGGGAGCTGACCTTTGAGAAAATCTCCCTGCCGGAGGAGTTCCTTTTCGGTCCATTCATTTTGGGACCTGAATATCCTGTACAGCAAAAAGCCCTGAACATTTTCATCCGGGATATTGATTTTTATTTCATAGTCCTCGGTGTTCACATGGCTCCGTTCAAGCCTGTAGGATACGACCGAATTCCCGACAGGGATTTTCCCCTCAAGAGGGTAGGTGGGGCCTGTGAGCCTTTGAAACACCAGTACGCAGGCCGTGATGATAAAAGCCAGAATCCATAAAAGAATCTTTTTCATTTTTTTAAAATGACCCATCCGTCTTGATTTGTGGTAGATACATGTTATGATTATACAAATATTTTTAAAAGGAACAATAATGGTTTTGAAAAATATTGTACTTTGATTTAAAATATATACGTAAATTATAATTTGATGGAGTGAATAAGGAGGTTTTTATGAAAAAAGGCATAAAAACAGCGTGTCTTTTTCTTGTGATTCTTTCGATTTCGGTAAGTGGCTTTGCCAAGGACGATGTGTTTCAGAGCAGATGGATCAAGGAGAAAATCATGATGGACGGATCTGATGAGGATTGGGCGCCGGAAATGCTGCAGACATATGAGAAATTCGGTGTGGATTATGCGTTTAAGAACAACAAGAATTATATGCTGGCTCTTTTTGTATTCAAGGATCCGAAGTATCTAACTTCCGTACAAGAGTCAGGTATCATAGTCTGGCTGAACACAGATGGGAAAAAGAAAAAAAGGTACGGCATAAGATTCTGGAACATGAAGATGACCGCAGAACAGTATATTGGACTGCTGGAGAAACAGCAGGGACCATTAACAGAGGAACAAAAGAACGATATTCTCGTCAAACAGACCTATGATATTCCGGATATCAAGGTCACGAACAAGGATGCAGCATCTGAATTAAAGGAAAAGGTCGAAATAAGGCCTGCGGCATTTGAGACACAGACCTTTGAAGACAGGATCGTTTATGAGTTTGCCATCCCGCTGGAAAGGCTTTATGATATGGCTCCCGGAATAGGGACTGTTCCGGGTGAAACCGTTAAAGTCGGATTTGAGTGGGGCGGAGTAACAGAAGAGATGAAAGAGCAGAGAGCGAAGTTGGCCGCTGCCATGGCTTCCAGGGCTAGAGACCAGGGAGCCACCGGTGACCTGACTGATGAAAGAGGCGTGAGCAGCGGAATGGGCCGGTCTGATCAAGTGAGCAGCTTTGCCCGGACCATGAGAGGGAGTACTCCTCCGGAATACAGTTTCTGGGTGGATGTCAATCTGGTTAAGGAGGAATCAACCAAGTAGAACCAGTAAGACACCGCCAAAGGCAATCCCCAGCGCAAGGATTTTTTTCCGGGTGGCGGGCTCTTTAAGGATAATCACGCCAAGAACAAAAACAAAAACCGAATTCATCTGATTCAATACAGATGCTTCTGAGGCCATGGCGTACTTCATCCCTGCCATCCAGGCAATAAGAGACGCATACCCTCCGAGAAAAGAGCCGGAAAGCATGGGTTTCCATTTTTTTGAGGAAAAAATGCTCCTATAAATCTGGCGGCGTTTGGAATGAAATTGGATGACCGGAAAAAGGAACCCCAAGCCGCCGACCGTCCTTACCAGAGTCGCCCATAAGATTGAAGAATCAGTAAGGATCGGCTTCATCAAAACAATACTCACGGCCATGGCAAACATGGCCAGGAGTCCCAATATGATTCCATAGGCAAGGTCTTTTCGCGGGATATGATTCAGGCTGTTTTTATGGGAGATCAGAACAACTGCCGAAATAATAAATGCAACTCCCGCTAACTGCCATAAAGTCATTTTTTCTAAAAGAAAAAGAGACGCCAGTATGATGACGAAAGGGCTGTAGCTGCAGTTGACGATCGCAGAGAGGCTGGCTCCAAGTCTGTTAAGGCTTTCGAAAAGCAGTGTGTCCGAGATACCGATACCAATGATGCCGCTTAAAAAAAGCAGTCCATAGCTTTCCAGAGGAAGGGAAGGCACAAGAGGTTCCTGTAGCAGCCAGATCGTGGGAAGAAGGAACAAAAACGAAACAAGGGATTTAACAAGATTCAATCCCAGAGGGTGAACGGAGCGGCCGCTTATTCTGAACAGAATAACAGCGAAAGCCCACAGCAGGGCTGAAGCAAGCGCGAACAGCTTGCCGAGGAATACAAGGTTCTGAAGCTGACCCATAAGAATGACGGCCTTAAAAGACAGTACGGCCGATGTCTGAAGTAATCCCTATCAGGCAATGAGGAGTGGCACTAAGAGTCTGATTCTTTTTTTTCTTCATTCTGTTCGACTTTGACTTCGGGGGGTTGTTTGTCTTGTTCGGATTCTTCTTCGACTTCGACTTCCACGCCTAACAGCCTTGCCGCTCCTTCATACAATTGTCTGAAAGATTCTTTGGATTCCTGTAGTTTTGCCAGGCGTTCCCTTGCTTTTTGGATTTCCTTCTCCATTTCCTCGTCTATTGAATCCAGTTGGGATTTCGCCTCTTCCATAGTCTGCCTGTAAAGTTCTTCTTGTTTTTTAGTAAGCCCCATGGCTCTCTCCTTCTCTGCTAGTGAATAACTCGGATAAACAGTCTCTTTTATTATATTGTAATGATATTTTTATTCAAATGGCAATCACCTTTTGAGGTGAATTTTGCCTGTATTTTATTTACTGCCTATTTTACAACCCTCACTCTGGCATCATGGGCCAGTGTGAAATGACCTTCTACCGCGACTTCTTCTCCTTCTTGTACTCCGTCAAGGACTTCGGCATAGTCTTCGTTTTCAAGACCCAGCTCAAGATACCTCCATTTAGCCAGTTCTCCCTCTACCACAAAGGCCAATTTTCGGCCTCCTCTGAGCAGTATGGCTTCTTGGGGAATGAGAAGCCTGTCCGGATAAATATCAGTGATGATCTCAACCTCAGCATGCATTCCCGGTTTGATGACTTCATCCGGATTGCTCATGATGACGACCACTTTACATGTCCTGTCTTCCGGGTCGATGATGGGGCTTATGGATTTGACAATTCCCTTGAAGTCCTTTTCCGGGTGAGCGCTGAAGCTCAGGGTGACTTCCCGGCCGGTTTTCATTTTTCCCACTTCGCTCTCCAGGACTTTGGCGTGCACCTGGATCTGGTCTATATTGACAAGAGTGAACAGCTCCTGGGCGTTCGAGACATGTTCCTGCGGGGCGACCTGGATGTCGCAGATAATACCTGAAAAAGGAGCAGAGATATTTGTCTTTTCCAGATCCATCTGTGCTTTTTTTACTTGAACATCAGCCTGAGTGACCCCTTTGGCCGCTTCTCTGATTTCACCTTGGAGCTCTCCTGATTCGATGAGAACCATTTCATATTTTTTGCTGGCGTTTTCGAATTCATCCGCTGAAATGAGACCTTTGGCAAAGAGAGAGTTCGCTTCGTCAAATTCCTTTTTTGCTTTTTCTAATTCAGGTCTGTTTTGCTCGGATTCGGACTCTTGATTTTGCGAAAACTTTTGTTCCATGAGAAGTTCCGATAGCTTTTGCAGGTAGGAGGCTCTGGCGTTTTCCAGGTCCAGTTGGTACTGTCTGTTGTCAAGTTCCAGGAGAAGGTCTCCTTTTTTGACATGCTGGCCCTCTTCGATATTGAAATTTCTTATCCTTCCTGAGACTTCTGCTTTTACAATGATTTTTTCTCTGGTAAAAGCCTCTCCCGGTGATTTGAGCTTCATTTTCAGGTCGCCTCTGTGGGCGGTCATTGTTCTTATTGAAACCGGAGCGTCGCTGACTTCCTCACTCCCTTCTTTTATGGTCTCCGTTGATTCTTCTGCAGGAGAGGAATCAGGACTTTTTTTGAGAAAGATAAAATAGACTCCGAGAAAACAGATAATGAGGACCAGAAACAGGATCAAGATTTTTTTTGGAATTAATATTTTATTCATTTCATACTCCTTGTTTTGCGCGTATTTAAAACCGCCTCCAGGATTCCTTTATTTCTAGGGATTTATCTCTCAGCCAGTTTTTTATGTTATCCCCGTGATAGTAGAAAACAGGGATGGCGATAAGAATAAAGAGGGTCGAGCTGATCAATCCCCCTACGGTTGACAGAGCCAGTGTCGACCAGATCTTCTCTCTGCCCACTTCGACCTGAACCAGGATCATGGGCAGCATGCCGAGGACAGTGGTGCTTGTAGTGAGAAAAATGGGCCTTATTCTTTCTCTGGTACCCTCCAGTACCGCCTCAAGAAGGGGCAGTCCTTTTTTCCTTTTAAGATTGATATGGTCGACCAGAAGAATGGAATTGTTCACCACGATCCCGCCAAGAAGGATAACGCCCACATAGGCGGCCGAGTCAAAGGAAAAATCAGCAAGGATAAAGGCAATAAACACACCTATGAGAGCCAGAGGGACCGCAAGAAGGATAAAGAAGGGCTGGATAAGGGACTCATACAGAGAAGACAGGATCATGAAGATGATGATGATGGAAAAGATTATGGCAAACGTGATCTGTCCCTTTTCTTCCTCTGTCATCCACCGGGTCCCTTCCAGGGTAGCGGAGAATCCGGGGGGAAGAGAGAGGTTTTCAAAAACTCCTTTTCTATAGTTTTCCGCAGCTTTATAAGGACCCCTGAATTCCCACATCAGGGTCTGCTGGAACTGCTGGTCTTCCCTGTCTATGCCGCCGGCAATAGGCCTCTCTTCGATCTCGGAGATCTCGCCCAGCCTGAGGTATTCGCCCTCCTGGGTCCGGAACATCATATCCTGAAGTTCCTTGAGCTGGACCGAGTGAGACTCGGGGAATTTGATGGAGATATCCATTTCCTGCCCGCTTATTTTTGCTTTGAGAGAAGCCCTGACCTGACCCTGGACCAATGAGGCAATATAGGCATAGAGATAACGGGGATCGATGTTGTATTTTTTTATTTTTTCCTTTGATATCTTGAGGATGTATTCGAATGACTCAAGGCGCCACCATCCGTATCTCGATGAGGTCCTTATTATTTCTTTTATTCTGGGATTTTCCTTGAGGGTTCTCTCCAGGTTCAATGTGATGTTGTTTAGTTTTTTCATGTTGTAACCGAAAAATTTGATGCTTGAGTCATAATAGGTGAAACTCCCTATGCTCGAGGAATAGCCTTGAGGGTCAAATCCGTAGATCGAAATAGAGATCCCCGCATAGTTTGTGGCGTGCTGGATCAATTCCTCTTTCAGTACATAGGGGCGGTAAGAGTTTTCGATTTCCGTGGGGAAAGTGATGAAGATATAAGCGTTCTCTGACTGTACTATGGTGTTCGCTTCTTTCTCATAAGTTTTTTCCAGTATTTTTTGTTCGAAATGTCTCACCACCTCATCGGTCTGCTCGATATCGGTTCCGGGCGGCATCCCGATGTAGATTCTGAGCTGTTGTTTTGAATACCAGCTGATCCATTCCCCGATGGTGACCTCGGACTTGAACCACTTATATGTGCCGAAAAATATCAGAACCAGAACGATGATGACCTCCAGAGGGTGTTTGATCAAAAAGCGGAATATTTTTTCAAAAGTTTTTTTATGTTCCCGCGGTTTTTTCTTTTTGCCTCTTTTCAGTAATCTCGGGCTGAGAGCCGGTATCAAGGAAAAGGAGACCAGGAGCGATGTGGCCAGAGCAGAGGTCATGACAATGGCCAGAGGGAGATAATAGATCTTAAGGCGTCCCTGAAAATAGGCAAAAGCGAAAAATACGCTCATGGTCGTAAGCGTTGCCGCAAGAACCGGGAGAAAGACCTCTTTGGCGCCGGCTATGGCTGCCTGTTTTGTTGAAAGGCCCTTTTCCCTTTTTCTCAATATGTTTTCGAAAACCACGATGGAATTGTCCACAAAAAGACCGATACCAAGAGCTAATCCTCCCAGGGTCAGCATATTGAGTGAGATATCGAACAGATAGATCAGGTTAAAGGTGATGAGGACAGAAAACACAACCGATGATATCACGAGAAGAGAGGGTTTGAAGTTTCTAAGCACTAAAAAGACCAGAAGAAAGATAACGGTTATGATGATCCCTACCACGATATACAGCTCTCTCAGGTTGTCATGGATCTCCTCGCTTTCGTCGTTAACGGTCCTGTAGACCAAGTCAGGGGGGAGTTCTTTTTTCAGGCCATCCAATTTTTTTTTGACTTGATTGACCAGCTTTAGGGTGCTGCTTCCTTTTTCCTTATGAATGGTCAAGGTGATGGTCGGCTGCCCGTTGATGCGGTTGATGTGATAGATTTCACCGAAAGTGGGGATGATCTCTGCAACATCTCTCAAACGGATGACGTTTTCGCCCGAACGCATGAGGATGGTATCTCCCAGGTCATGGATATCCGCAATGGAGTCAGATACCTTGAACAGATATTCCTGGTCTCCTTTATGTATTTTTCCGGCCGGATAGGTCTTGATCCTTTCCTGTATCCTCATATAGACAAGATAAGGAGGGATGTTGAGAGCATCCAGTTTGTCCTTGAGGAGAATGACTCCTAACTCCGGGTCAGCTCCTCCTGTGACCGAAACGTCGGATATCCCTTTGACAGAGCCGATTTTCAACTCAATTTTTTCCTTTACCATCTTGCGGAGCTGGTTGAGAGAATAATCTCCGGAAATGGTGTACCTAAGAAACGGGTCTGTCTGGAATTCTTCAGGAACATAGGGTTCTATTCTGGGCTTGACTCTTTCAGGCAGCTCCTCTTCCAGTTCGGAAATTTTTTCCGTTAAGGAAAGATGAGCGAATTCCATATTGACCTTTGGGTCAAATTCGAGTGTGACCCGGGACTGCCCGATATTTGAAGAAGAGGTGATTTTTCTCACACCCTTGACCGTAGAGGCTTTTTCCTCCAGTGGGGAGGTGATTTGAGTCTGTATGATCTCAGGAGGGACGCCCTGCCATGTGGTGTTTATGTTGAGCTGCGGGTATTCTTCCTTGGGAGCCAGTTCGATCGGGATATTGATGTAGGAATTGATCCCCAGTATCAGAAGGGCGAGAAAAAGCATGGCGGTGGCAATGGGCCGCTCGATAAATACTTTCATTTTTTCGAACCTGATTTGGCTCTCTCTGCCAGTTCATATGACAGAGGAATTAGGATCAAGGTCAAAAACGTAGCCAGTATCAAGCCTCCTATCACTGAGATCGCAAGGGGCTGCTGCAGTTCGGAACCCCTTCCCATCCCCAGGGACATGGGAAAAAGGCCGAAAGCGGTAGTGACCGTGGTCATGAGTATAGGCCGCAGCCTCACTCTGCTGGCTTCCAGTATGGCCTCTCTGATACCCATGCCTTTTTTTCTTAGCTGGTTTGTGTAATCTATCTTGACTATGGCATCATTGACGACGATTCCGGCCAGCACCACCATTCCGATGATGGAGATGACATTCAGTGTCTGCCCTGTGATAAAAAGCGCCCATATCGCTCCTGTGAGCCCCATGGGCAGAGTGAAAAGTATGAGAAAAGGGTGGAGCAGGGATTCAAACTGGGCGGCCATGATCATATAGACCAGGAGAACAGCTAAAAGAAAAGCAAGGCCGAGGCTCCGGAATGACTTCTGCATCTCTTCCTGTTCTCCGCTGAAGATGATCCTGTAGTTCTTCGGGAGAGAGATTTTGTCTATTTTTTCTTTAATCAAGGGCACAGCTTGACTTATTTTTATGTTCCGCACATTGGCGGTCACAAGTATTTCTCTTTCCTGGTTCTCTCTTCTGATTTCCTTTGGGCCTTTGGAGAGCTGGTAGGTGACCAGTTCCCTCAAAGGGATTTTTCCCCCTGCATAGGGTATTTGCTCATTAAGAAGTACGTCTATATCTTCCCGTATCCGGTCCTGAAACCGCACTCTGATATCGTATTTTTTTTCGAGCTCTTTGAACTGCGTGTCCACGCGTCCCCGCACCGCATCCACCAGGAAATCCCCAATTTCCTGGGGGGAGATATTGTATTTATCCAGAGCCTGTTTTTTTATCTGGACCAGAAACTCGGGTTTGCCCTCGCCGATATTCGTGGTCACGTCAGCTATTTCCGGGATCTCACTCATTTTTTGGACCGCATCTTCGGCTATATTTATCAAAACATTCAGGTCTTCGCCTTTTATCTTCAATCCCACCTCTGCCGTAGAGAAAGCAAGGAACTCTCCTATGGTTGACTGTTCTTTGACCATAGAGAATTGAAGGTCGGGAAATTGGCTGAGAAATTTTCTTAAGCCCTCGATCACAGGCTCCATCTTGGCAGGAGATTGGGCCTGGATGCGGATCTGGACCGAATTTAAAGAGACTTCAGGATTCAGGCTTTCCATTCCGCTGACGATCCCGATCTGGGAGAAAGAGTCCACCACTTCCTTTTGCCGCAGCAGCCATTGTTCTATGGTGGCAGCCAAGTCTGCGGTCTGTTCCAGAGAATAGTCTATGGGAGTGGTCAAATGAAGGTCAAAGGATGAGGTTTCGGGCTTGGGCATCAATTCACTGGGTATTTGTGTGGCAAGGAGCAGGGTCAGCAAAAGAAAAACAAGAGAAACGGATATGACTCTTGCTTTATGATCCAGGGCCCAGATGAGAAATCCGTGGTAAAAGGAGGCGAATGCGTCATAGATTTTATTAAACGCCTTAAACACGATTCGGGCAACCGGTTTAAAGGGAAAGCAGATGTAGTGGAAGATAAGGACAAAAAGCTGGATGAGGAAGCTGATGAGGTAATTCAAGGCCTTAAAAATGACTTTAATAATAAAATAGATAAGCCTCTGTAATCCTTTAAAAGGGAGAAGCAGGATCTGTGTGAACGATTTTTTTTGTTTGGGGGGTTTTTGTCTTTCTTTTTTGGCTTTTTCAGAGGGGGCGACTTTTACTTCGAATTTTCTTGATGCCAGCATGGGAAGCAGGGTCAGGGACACGATCAGCGATGAGAGAAGGGCAAAGGTCACGGTCAACGCCTGGTCCTTGAACAACTGTCCTGCTACTCCATGAACATAGATGACGGGAAGAAAAACGGATATGGTCGTGAATGTGGATGCTGTGACTGCCATCCCCACTTCTTTGGTTCCGATATACGCCGCATCGCTGAGGCTTTTTCCCATGCCTTTATGCCTGAATATGCTCTCCGAGACCACAATAGAGTTGTCCACAAGCATTCCTACACCCAGAGCCAGGCCGCCCAGAGACATGATGTTCAATGTGACGTTCATGAAAAAGAGAAGATTGAATGTGGCGATAATGGCAATGGGGATAACAGAAGCGATAATCAGCGGTGTTTTCGCGTCCTGAAGAAACACAACCAGGACAAGAAAAGCTAAGATAGCGCCGTAGACAATGGAGTTGAGGACAGAGGATATGGCATCCTCGATATATTTGGCCTGCTCTGAGACAACGAGGATATCTATCTGTTCGTTCCTGCGCTTTATTTCCTCTATCACTTCCCTTGCTGTTTGGGTGACCTCGACTGTGTTGGCTCCGGCTTCCTTCCTGACCAGTATTCCAATGCTTTCATTCCCGTTGAGCCTGGTGATGCCTTCACGTTCTTTGATGGAGTCAACGACCCGTGCTACGTCTTTAACCCGGACCACTCCTTTTTCCTTTGTGGTCTTGAGGATGACCTCTTCGATTTCGTCGATTTCCTCAAACTCGCCAAGGATTCTCAAAGAATATTTAAATCTTCCTTTTCTTATGGAGCCTCCCTGGAGATTGCTGTTAAACCGCTCTATACTGCTGGATATTTGTGCGATATTAAGGTCATAAAGAGCCATAAGGTCGGGATCGATCTCTATATGGATCTCTCTTTCCACTCCTCCGGCTATTTCTGCGGAACCGATCCCGTCGATCTGCTCCAGGCGGGGTTTGATCAGTTCTTCAGAAAATTCTTTGAGCTCCAGAAGTGACCTTTCCCCTGAGACAGAGAGGACCATAATGGGTTTGCTCTGCGGGTCAAGGGGAATAATGGTGGGGTCTTCATCGATATCTTCGGGAAGCACCACACTGTCCAGTTTTTCTCTTGTATGAAGCATGGCAAAGTCCATATCCGTCCCCCAGGAAAATTCAAGGGTCATATACACTCCGCCTTCTTCAGAAACTGTTTCCACTCTTCTGAGGCCCGGGATCCGCATGACTGCGGATTCAAGCCTCTGAGTCAGAAGGGTTTCCACTTCTTCCGGAGCCACACCGGGATACCGTGCGGAAACAGATAATTTAGGGTAGCTTATGTTCGGAAGAAGGTCCACACTGAGCTCCCTTAAAGAGACAAATCCAAGAAGGACCACAGCTAAAAAGAACATAAAAGTGGTCACAGGCCTATTGATGGTTAATTTTGCTATTTTCATCTTTTTTTTCTGCGGCTAACTGTTTATAGTAATAACGCCTCCCCCTAAGAAATCGTTACCATAATACCAAAAAAATTGGTGAAATAAAATGATTATTCACTATTAAAACCTCTTTTACCTGGGTTATTCACAAAATAAACTTCGCCATTCTATTATGGGTAGTACAGGTTAATAATACGTTAAGTGGACGGATAAAGTTACGGTTTTTTCTCAATAAGCTTTATTTTATTGCATTCAGGATATCAACGATGAACTCTTCCATATCCCACCCCCCCTTGGTGGTCCATCCCAGCCTGACCACAACGAGCTGTTTGGATGGGATCACGGTTACGGATTGGGAGTTGTGCCCCAGACAGAAAAAGGCATCTCTGGGGAGTTTGGGATATTCGCGGTCTTCAGGGTCTTCAGAGCTTCCTCTGTTAAGCCAGAATTGGGCTCCGTACTGGGCTTTAGGTGAAGCCGGTGCCGGCGTGGTGGAGTATTCCACCCAGCCCTGGGGCAGGATCTCCTCTCCTTCCCAGACTCCATTGTTGAGATAGAGAAGACCGAACCGGGCCCAGTCCCTGGCTGGGGCATAGCAATAGGAGGCACCTGAAAATGTGCCGGAGGCATCCGGTTCAAACACAGCGTTCCGCATGCCGATCTTATTGAACAGCGCCTGGCGGGGAAAGGCAAGGTATTCTTCTTGAGAGTCAAAGGAATCCCGGATGATCCGGGAGATGATATTTGTGGTGCCGCTGGAATAGGACCACACGGTTCCCGGCTCTGCTTTAAGCGGGAAATTGGCTGCAAAAGCTCCCATATCCTTTTTGGTGAACAGCATGGTGTTGACATCAGAGAGGGGGTCGGATTCATAGGTCTCATCAAACTCCAGCCCGCTGCTCATTAGCAGCAGTTGGTTTAAAGTGATGTCTTTACGGGGGTCATCCGGGTTTTGCCATTCCGGGACCGGTGCCGGGGAATGAATATCCAGCTTTCCCTGCTTTACCCTGAGTCCTACAAGAGCGCTGGTTATGCTTTTGGACATGGACCATCCGATCAAAGGCATGTCCTTGGTGATATCCGGTGTATACCGTTCCGCTATGAGATCTCCTTTATACACCACGGCCACGGCTCTGGTTCTTCGCGGCTTTTCAGGGTCGGGTTCATCAAAGGCTTTGTCCATGGCTTTGTTTAAAAGGGAGAGGTCTATTTCCTTCAGGTGTTCTGATTCGGTCAGAAGGTCGCCGGCAGGCCATGGGAATTCTTCCGGATTCACGGGCTGTGGTTACGGGATGGAAACAGGCCAGGACCGGATGCTCTCTTCAGAAGCTCCGCTGAGAAGGATGCCTCCCAGTCTGTCAATATAAACGGCTCTGCCTTTGACCAGTCCCAGAAGGGAGGTGTCCACTGCTTTTTGGTCGTAATCGACTTCGGCTTTTATGAGATCAAAAAGGGGGTGGAAGACCAGGTCCTGTTCCAGAACAGACTGGGCGTCCCGCCCTGAGACAAAAACTCCGGAACACAGGATCTTAGCTTTGTACCCGCATCCTATGGGACCCTGCTGGAGATAAGGATAGTAGGTGATACCCAGATAAACAAGCAGTCCCGCCAGGATGACCAGAATGCCGATCCAGACTCTTTTTTTGGTGAAAATTTTCATTTTTTATCCCTCTTAGAAATATTTTTTTTTAGTTTGTATTTTTTTTGTCCCTTTTTCCAACAAAAAATCGCTAATTGTTCATTCCATGCTGTGACGAATTATAATGAGATTGCTTCATCACTTCGTGAATCGCAATGACAGGGGAGCACAAGCCACATCTGATTTTCATCCTATTTTTCTATTGACATAAAACCTGTGAGATGCGAAAATTTTGAGACCAAAGTTCATATGGTGAGCGTAGCTCAACTGGTTAGAGCACCGGACTGTGGATCCGGAGGTTGGGGGTTCGAAGCCCCTCGCTCACCCCACCTACTGCTGTTCGATGAGCTCCAGCACATTGGCTGAGTCGCGCCATCTGTCTTTCACTCTCACATGAAGGTCGAGAAACACTTTTGATTTCAGTATCTCCTCTATCTCTATTCTGGCTTCCATACCGATTTTTTTTATAAGAGAGCCGTTTTTTCCCAGTATGATTTTGCGGTGGTTATCTCTTTCCACAAAGATGTCTGCGTGGATATAGGTCAGTGGTCTGTCCCTGGTCTTTCTCTCTTCGATCTTGTCCAAAAGAACCGCTGTCATAAATGGAAGCTCCTTTTCTACATATTTGAGCACCTTCTCCCTTATGATCTCAGAGAGCCAAAACCTTTGAGTCTGTGTCGAAATCTCGCCTTTGGAAAAGATCCTGTCTGCCTCGGGGAGGTGCTGGTAAAGGCTCTCTTCCAGGACCTCCACATTGATTCCTTTTAAGGCAGAGATAGGGATGATTTCCGCAAAAGGAAAAAGGTCCTTGTACCTGTCTATGAGCAGCAGGACTTTTTCCTTTTTGATGATGTCTACCTTATTGATAAGAAGAAAGACCGGAGTGGAGACTTTTTTTAAGTTGTCTATCACGAATTCATCTCCATGTCCGAATTTAAGAGTGGCATCTATGAGAAGGCATATAATGTCTGCTGTTTCCAGGGATGAATACACAAAGCTCATCATCCTTTTATTGAGCCTGTGAAGGGGCTTATGGATGCCGGGATTGTCTATGAAGATGATCTGCCCTTTTTGGGTTGTTTTGATTCCCAGAATGCTTATCCGTGTGGTTTGGGGTTTATCGGATATGATGGAGATCTTTTGGCCTAATAGTCTGTTGAGAAGAGTGGATTTTCCCACATTGGGGCGTCCGATAAGGGATACATAACCGACCCTGGTTTTTTCTTCGCTGCTTTTGTTGTTTTTCATTTTTTTATTTGAGCATCAATCTTCTTATTTTTTTTTCTTCTTCCTCAAGGCCTTTAGCGTGCTCAAAGCCCAAGAGATGGAGAAATCCATGGATCGTGAGTATTTCGAGTTCTCTTTCCAAGCCGTGAGATGCACCGGAACTCTGATCAAAAGCCCGGGGAACAGAGATGATGATATCTCCCAGATAGAAGGCCCCGTCAGCTTTTTTTTCGTTGAGAGGAAAACTCAACACATCTGTCGCCTTGTCTTTTTTTAAAAATTTTTGGTTCAGTTTTTTGATCTCCCTGTCGCTGACAAAAGCCAGCGCGATCTCTGGGTCTTTAAGGCCGTAGTGCTTTATCAGGCGCTCCAGCAGGTTCTTGAAATCATTCTTTTTTAGCTTGTGTTTTTTTTGTTGATTGAGGACTTCTATCATTTTTTACTTTTCTTTTTTGAGGCTTTCTTGGTTTTTTCTTTGGTCTTTTTTCAAAATTGAATCCCGGATATTCGATTCTGGGGTGGAATACGGTATCAAGTGTTGATAAAAAGGAAGAAGCTATG
>CAZSZS010000012.1:0-7882 GCA_964611275.1 uncultured Eubacteriales bacterium | reverse complement strand
GTGAATCTCAGCGGGATTGTGTTTCAGGCAGGGATAAAAATCACTTTTTAATTTGAGATAAGGCTTTATTTTTGATCTCCTCAGGGGCCCATGTCATCATTTCTGAAACCGAGTATTCTTTTGAACATGATTTCACTACCTGGTACCCCAGCCAATACCCGAATTTAGCGGGACAGAAGGATTTCATAGCGATTCCTCCTTTTTAGTTCGAATCAATTTGACGGCTGACTGAGGGCAGTGGTATGAACAAAGGCCGCATCCGAAGCATTCATCCTCATGTATGACGATGTTCCCCTTTTCTAAAGTGATGGCCTTGAAAAGACACTTCTCAATGCACAAACCACATACATCACAGAGCCCGGGTGTAAGCCGGGCAACAAACCCGTACCTGCCCATTGATGTGAATATTCCGAATTTTTTCAATCCTTGAATATACATGCAGCAGCAATCACAGCATCTGCAGAGATATTCCGGATTCTCCACATCATTGATAGCATGAACCAGATCATGCTGCCGGGCTTTATCCAGAACTTCAAGAGCCTCCTGAACACTCATTTCTTTTCCGATCCTTCGATTGATGAAAAATTCAGCTTTGTCATTTAATGAGAGGCAAACATCCAAAGGCTGAGCATCATCCCTAATATGGAGACAATGAAAGACAATCCCAAGTATTCAGAAAACACTATAGGTATTTTTTTCATTCTTTATATTCCCTTTGATTAAAATGATTCTTTGTTACTATGAAATCATACGGATTAGCCACAAAAATCAAATCATTACATCGATTTCTTCTTGAAGTGAATCCCGTGTTTTTTGACTTTTTCATGGAGAGTCGTGTGTTTGATGCCCAGTATCTCTGAAGCCAGCTTCTGGTTGCCGTTCATCTCAGACAAAATTCTGACTAAAAAAGCCCTTTCCAATTGATCCATGAGCTCTCGAAACGAAATTTCATTCTTAATGCAGAAGTGTTCAAGGAAGTTATTTAGGAAATCCCGTTTTGATATCCTGCTTCCTGTCCGATTTTGCTCATCAATGAAATCTTTGAATAATTCATTGAACTTTTTCGAATCTTTATTCTGGCTGCCGCTAAAAGCTAACTCATGTTTCTTCTTGTAGAATAAAGATACCCTCGAATTCATTTTTTTCCCCTTTTGTCTCTTCTTTTCATTTATTTTATGTTTCAGTTTAAATTGCTTAAAAGGCAATCAATAGAATAAGTCAATTCCCCCAATTCCAGAGGCTTAACAAAGAAGTGGTCCACTGCAAGCCGGTTTAATTCCATTGGATTGACAAGATCGGGAAAAGCTGAAATCAATATGGCTTTTCCTTTAAATCCTGAGTTTCTGAATTTCTCAATCATCTTCAGCCCTGAGGCATGAGGCAGCCTGAAATCAGCTATTATAAGGTCAATATCCAGTCCCTCGAAACGCTTGAGCGCTTCTTCCGGATCTTTAACCGGATAGACCCTATAATTTTCATGGAGAAGAAGGAAGAAAGTCTTCCGTATAGACTCATCATCATCCACAACCACGACTTTCTTCATTTCGGGTTTTTTCATGTCTTTTATTCTCTCTTCTTTCACTCTTGTGATATAGCATATTTCGTGCCAAATGAATTGATACTTCGGATTACAGGGAAGGAAACACCCGTTAATCAGGTGGTTTTGACAGTTGGCGAGTAAATATAATTGACAAACCGTAAAATATTTTTACAATCAGACTTTACTGCTGTACTCTTTTATTTTTTTATCCAGTGTGGGACGGCTTATATTCAGGATCCGGCTGGCCCTGCTTTTATTTCCTTTGACTGTTTTTAAAACATAATGAATGTATTCTTTTTCAACCTCCGCCAAAGGAATCAACTTTTTGGGCACAATCTCCTTTTCGCTCTGTTCCACCGGTAGATTTTCCTTGAGGATCACATCGCCTTTAGCCAGGATCACGGCTCTGGTCAGCGCATTCTCCAGTTCCCTGACGTTTCCTTTCCACGGCAGGCTAACCAAAAAACTCATCAACTCAGGAGAAATTTTCTTTGAGTTCTTTTTCAACTCCCGGTTAATTTTTTCTAACAGATAGGCCACCAACTGAGGAATGTCTTCTTTTCTCTCCCTGAGAGGAGGCAGATTGATTTCCACTACTTTTAGCCTGTAAAAAAGATCTTCCCTGAACTTCCCTTCTTTGACCAGTTCCTTGAGTTTGTGGTTTGTTGCGGCAATGATCCTTGCTTCTGTTTGGAGGATCTCCTGCCCCCCTACTTTCATGAAGTCCCTGTTCTCTAACACTCTCAACAGCTTGGACTGCACGTTCAATGAAACATCCCCGATTTCATCCATGAAAAGAGTGCCCTTTCCCGCAATCTCAAACTTGCCTTTCGTATCATAGACCGCATCGGTAAAAGCGCCCTTTACATGACCGAACAGCTCGGTTTCCAGGAGTGTATCTGAAAGGGTGGAACAGTTTATGACGATGAACGGTTCGTTCCCATAGATGCTGTTATAATGGATAGCCTTAGCGACCAGCTCTTTTCCTGTTCCGCTTTCTCCCTGGATGAGCACATTAGCCCTGGTGTTTGCTACGGAGCCTATCAACTTATACACTTCTCTCATCTCCGGCGTGCTTCCTATGATATTGTCAATGGTGTATTCTTTCTGCTTTTCTCCAACCAGATAGCTCATCTTATCTTCCAGGCTCTTTACCTTGAAAACCTTATCAATGACTAGATCCATATCCACATAGTCCAGGGGTTTAACCAAATACTCAAACGCTCCTGATTTTACGGCCTCCACTGTGGTTTTCATATCATCATAGGCGGTCATGATGATGATACAGGCCTGTTGGTTTTCCTTTTTAATCTTCCGCAAGACCTCCAAACCATCAATATCCGGAAGGCGGATATCCAGAAGAACCAGATCCGGCAAATTTTCTTTATATTCTCTTATGCCTGACTTGCCGTCATCTGCAGTGAATACCTGGAATTCCTGTTTGCTGAAATGGGAAGAAAGACTTTTCCGGATCAATTTATCATCATCAATAATCAAAATAGACTTCATTTTTCATCCTCCGCAGGCAGTGTTATTTCAAAACAAGCCCCTTGCTGTTCTGATTCCTTAACTCTAATTGAGCCCTGATGCTGCTCTACGATTTTTTTGGCATTAGCCAGACCCAATCCGATTCCGGAAGCTTTATTGGTAAAAAAAGGTTCAAATATGTTTTCTCTTTCCCTCTCCGGAATTCCGCAGCCGTTATCAATGACCTCTATGGAAACCATTGTTCTGCCCTCTTCTTTAGAAAGATAAGCAAAGATGCCTATCTCTCCGCCTTCTTTCACGGCATCTCTGGCATTGCCTAAAAGGTTTAATATGACCTGGCGGAGCTTGTCTCCGTCAGCGTAAACGCAAGGCAAGTCCTTTTCATAATACTGAGAGAGCTTGATCCTTTTCCCTTCCAGTGAATCTGAAATCATTTTTATGGATTCCTCCATTATTTCCTGAACGGAAAAGCTCTCTCTGTTGAGTTCGGAAACCCGGGTAAAATTCAAGAGCTCTTTTATGAATTTTTCAATCTGGACTATTCCTTCCCGGGATAGATCAAGGTGCTCTTTTTGCACTTCTTCCAAGTTTTTACTTTGCAGGACTTTTTGAATATTCAGATTAGCGGATGTAAGAGGGTTTCTTATCTCGTGAGCAATGCTTGCTGATATCCTTCCTATGGAGGCGAGTTTTTCTGCCTGTACCAATTTCTTGTTCGCAGCTTCCATTCTCTCTCTGGCAAGAAAAAGCTGGCGGTTCATCTCGTTGAAGTTCTCGGCTAATCTCCTGATCTCGTCCTGGGAACTGACATTGATCTCCTGGGAAAAATCCCCGCGTGAAATATTATAAGTGGCCTCTGTCAGTTTCTTGATAGGGCCGGTGATACGGCCGGAGAGAAAAACAGCCCCCCCGATACCTACCAAAAGCCCTCCCAGTCCGATAAGTATCAGCATAAACCGGGTCTGGCTCATCTCTTTCTGCATATCTTCTAAAGACAGGCCTATTTTAATGGAACCCCACTGGGTGCTGGATCCTCTTGCGAAAACAGGGGTTTCAATTTCCAAGACCGATATCTTTTCCTCTTTATCATCGTATCCTATTTTTTTCTCCTCATAATAATAAGAGTTTTCATCAACCGGGCCTTTTAGAAATGATGTCGTAAAGGCATTCTCATTTTTTTCAGCAAAATCAGTGGCTGCAAAAAGCCTGTTTTGCTGGTCAAAAAAAACCACATAGAGAAGCTTTTGATCTATCTGTCCCTGAATGTTACTATGAACTCCCTCTACATCCCAGAACATCAGCGGCTCCAAATTCAAATAAGCAATATTCCTGGCCGTTAAAATCCCTCTGTTCTTATGTTCCTCAAATATGGCTTTTTTCTCTCTCCTCTCGATAAGAAAGAGTATCGCGGCTACCAGAAACAAAAGCAGCGCCGCAATTGCAATAATAAACTTCGTCCGTAACGACATCTTTTTACTCTTTGTAATTCACTCTATTTATCAAGCCAAACCTTTCTTGCTTCCAGGTAATAAAAACCGAGCGCAGGCTCTTCAACTCCTTTTACGTACGGCTGCATGACCATTCTGTTCTGTCTGTTAAAAAGAGGGATAGCAGGCACATCAGAGCGCAAGATCTGTTCAATGCGCTGAAAAAGCTCTATCCGCTTTGTCCAGCTCCTTTCCAGTTCAGTACTGCTTAAAAGCCTGTCCAGCTCAGGGCTGCTGTAGCCGAATAAATTGTATACGGATCGGGAGAAAAAAAGAGTTCTTATTATATCCTCAGGGTCAGGGAAATTCATTTTCTTTTCAATGTATATCAGGTAAGGCTTTTCATTATTTCTGATCTCCTGAACATTTTCATAATAGCGCAGTCTCAACTTGATACCCAGAGCTTCCAACTGGCTCCTTATGTATTTAAAAATACTGTACTTATAGTCTGATCTTGGTGATGGGATAAAAAAAAGCAAAACCGGGAATTGAACATTCTGTTGATCCAATATCTGCCGGGCGTGTTTGAGATCTTTCGTGTCTTGCCGGTCAGGGAAAAATCCCTGCAGCCGGGGAGGAATGTAGTTGTTCACAGCCTGAAAAAAGAACTGAGGTTCATCCAACTGACGGATAATTTCCTCCTTGCCGATCCCAAGGCCCACGGCCTTTCTTGTTTCCGGCCTGTCAAAAGGAGCGATATGGCAGCTCATTCCCAGGAATGCGGTATTGATAGAGCTGTCCTCAAAAACCTTGTGTTTGGAATCAAGCAGGCCGGGAGAAACCAGCGGGATAGCGTCGATTTCTCCCCAAAAAAAGTGATCCCGATTGTAGAGAGGACAAAACTCCACAGCCTCCAAATACGGCTTCCCCATAAAATAGCCTTCATTTCGCTTTAAACGCACTCCCACCAGATCCAATCTTGTATCCCTTAACCAGTATTCAAAGGCAAACGGGCCTGTCCCTGAAGGATTTAAGAAAAACTTATCTCCCGTCTCCAGAGACCTTCCTTTAGGCAGGACTTTGCAAAAATGCATGCTCATTAAATAAAGCGCAGACACATAAGGCTTGATCCAGAGAATTTCAAAAGTGTATTCGTCTTTCGCGCTAAACCCTGATACGTGCTCAGCCTTCCCTTCCCTGAATGCCGCCGCTCCCTCTACACGGGATAAAAAATAGTGATAATGGGGAGAGCTGTTTTCCTTTTTCAGGATCCTTTCTAGAGAATATTTCACATCTTCTGACGTCAGCTCTTCTCCGTGATGAAACAAGACTCCTTTTTTGAGGTGGAATGTGTATTTTTTCCCATCCGGCGATATCTCCCAGTATGAAGCCAGAGAGGGGATGACATTGAAATTTTTATCCAGTCTGACCAGGCCGTCATATATTTGTTCGGACAGGAATATGGAAGAACCGGTTTTAATGGGATCAAGTTCTCTTTCAAAGTGGTCAGAAAACAGTTTGATGCGAAATACGCCGCCGTAGAGCGGTTCCTGTCCGGAACCGTTTTTCTCTGAATACAGAAGGCAGAAGGAAACCAGAAAGAAAACTGTTATGCCAGTACTTATCTTCTTTACAGCCTTGCCGGACATTTTTTTCAATCATAATGCGAGCTGTATTTTAAAGCAACATCAAATTCTCTTTTTTTATTTGAAAAAAGAGAAAAAAATGATATAAAGCAGACAAATTGAATAATTAAGGCAAAACATCCGTAAGATAAGCGAAGAATTCAGGAAACAAAAGAGCATTAGAGGAGAAATCACATGAAAATCGCTTTTTTTGAACCTTTAGGGAGTGCTTGGCACAGGATGACGACAGCTCTTTTCAATCCCTTTGACCTGAACAAATGGCTAGTGGTGGCTTTCACAGCCTTTCTGGCAGGCCTGGCTGACTGGAACGGGAATTTTGGAAACAGCACATGGGACGGTGACGGCAGTTTCCGCGATTTTTTGGATTTTCCCAATAAAGCATGGAGCTGGCTGACAAGCCATCCGGGGTGGTTTGCTTTGATTCTGTTCGGCGCTGCTTTTCTTTTCGTCTTGGGTATTGTGCTTTTATGGCTGAGCTCCAGAGGAAAATTCATGTTCCTCCACAATGTTGCCCTCGACAAGGCAGAGGTCTCCCGCCCCTGGAAAGAATACAAAAAAGAAGGTGATTCTCTTTTTCTCTGGCGACTTATCTTTGCTTTTCTCTGTTTCGCTGTTTTCATCTTTTTGATCGCCACCACGTTTGCGGGGGCCAATCAACTCTATAAGGACACTTCGTTCCGCAGCATCCCAGTATTCTTTCTCATCATGACGGGGCTTATCTTTGTCGCTATAATGATTTTAATAGGATACATCACTGCTTTTTTGGACAGCTTTGTGGTTCCCATCATGTTCAAGCACAGGATCTCAGCCGCAAAAGGCTGGAAAAAGTTTTTATCCCTTTTCGGGAAACACCCTTTCTCTTTTATCCTTTACGGACTGATTTTTTTCCTACTGATAGTGGTGTTTATCATCCTTGTGGTCCTTATAGGTCTTTTGACGTGCTGTATAGGATTTGTGCTTCTTATAATCCCTTATATAGGAACCGCTGTCACGCTTCCTTTTCTGTACTGGTTCAGAGCTTTCAGTTTGGAATTCATAGCTCAGTTCGGCGATGAATACAATGTCCTGCCCCCAAAAAGCGCTGAACAGGCTTGATCCGGGACAAAGGCCTAACAAACAAAAACCTTCCTGTTTTGCATTTGATTTTTTGGTTTTTTATCTATATATATATAGTAAAGAGAGAGGGAATACCGCATATTTGTAAGGAAGTGATATGGGAACAGGAAAAAAGACGAGGGAACAGCTCCTACATGAAATAAAGGAACTGCGCCGGAAAATCTCAGAACTTGAAAAATCAGAATCCCAAAGCAGGCAGGAGCAAATCAAATGGAAGGAAAGCGAGGAGAGGTTCCGCTCTCTGTCTAAGGCCTCTTTTGAGGGGATCGCCCTGCATAAAAAAGGAAAAATACTGGATGCGAATGAGACCTTCGCCCAAATGTTCGGATATGACTTAAAGGAAATCATAGGCATGAATGTAGTGGAACTAGCATCGCCTGAATGGAGAGATGTAATTAAGGAAAATGTGCTTTTAGGCTGGGAAGAACCTTATGAGGCGGAAGGGATGAGGAAGGACGGCTCTATTTTCCCAGGTGAGCTTCACGGAAAGCAGATAAAATACAAAGACAGAGAAGTCAGGATCACCGCTGTCAGAGACCTGACGGCGCAAAAAAAGGCAGAGCAGGCTTTAAAAGAAAGCGAAGAAAAATATTCCCTTGTCGTAGAGAACTCCAACGATGCCATCATCATCCATCGTGACGGGATCATCCAATTTGCGAACTCAA
>CAZSZS010000011.1:0-12885 GCA_964611275.1 uncultured Eubacteriales bacterium | reverse complement strand
CTCCTTCAAATCAAGAGAAAACTAGTCACCCGCGATGACATCCGCTATCCCCAGCCCATGCTTATTGACCAGATCCAATATCTGTATTCCATGCTCAGCCGCACTGACCAGAAACCGGGAAAAGATGCCTATGAACGCCATGAGGAGCTTCGATCCCAATTGAACCAGTATGTATCAGAGATCAAGACAGTTTTAATTGAAGTGAACAAAATGGATCAATAAAAAAGAGCCAGCGAGAGGATTCGAACCTCCGACCTACTGATTACGAATCAGTTGCTCTACCACTGAGCTACACTGGCTTACTTATTCATGCCTCGCATCTGCAGCAAACTCGATTCATGAATTATAAAGCCATTGGCCTTAGGTATCCACATGAGATTGCCGCGCTCCCTTGCGGTCGCTCGCAATGACACAGCAATCTTGACCCGTGTATAACGAGGCCATGGCCTTCACTTATTCATAAAATACGGCTGCATATCCATACATATTTATCATGATCAAATATATTTGCAATTCTTTATCAAGCTTTGTTGACAAAGCATAATATTTCTATAGAATCAACATTTTAATAGTATTTGATAATTATTCCAAAGTGTCAAGACAAACTGAAGCCAAAAAATGATTATTAAAAAACTGGAATTACAAGGATTTAAATCCTTTGCCGAAAGGACAAAACTCGTACTGCATCCAGGCATAACCGCTGTGATAGGCCCGAACGGAACCGGAAAAAGCAATATCGTCGATGCCCTTCTCTGGGTCTTAAGAGGCCGGAGGCTCAAGGCACTGAGAGGCGACCGCAGCGGCGATGTCATATTCAACGGCAATGATAAAAAAGCTCCTCTCGGCATGGCCGATGTCAGCCTTTTCCTGGGAAACGACAAGAAAGATATGAAGATCAATCACCGTGTTTTCCGCTCGGGAGAAAGCGAATACCGGATGGATGGAAAAACAGTCCGTCTCAAGGACATACAGGACGCCCTGTGGAAAAATTCCATAGGAGAAACCAATTACTTTGTCATCGAACAGGGAAGCATAGGGGCCTTCCTCTCTTCCAAGCCCATTGAAAAAAGAGGTCTTCTCGAGGAAGCTGCAGGCACCGCTTTTTATAAAGATAAAAAACGCCAGGCAGAAAACAAACTGGAAAACACGGAACAAAACCTGTTAAGGCTGGAAGATATCATAGGCGAGGTCAGTAAAGGGAAAAACTCTCTCCAGCGCCAGGCAAGTGCGGCAGGGAGATACCGCAAACTCAGGGAGAAAACACGGGAACTGACCTTGCTTTTGTACAGAAAAAAACTCCACTCCTATGAACAGGAGCACAGGGAGGTCAGCCAGAATTATCAAAAGTATCTGGACGCTGAAAGAGAATGGATAAACAGATTAAAGAACGAAGAAAAAGAACTTGGAGAGATAAGAAAAAATGTCTGGATGTCAGAAAAAAACCTGAATGAAGAAAAAGATAATCTGTATGCATTGAAATCCCGGTATTCGAACCTGCATGCGGATAGAGAAAGAGAAGAAAAAAGAAGAGACTACTTTGAAGAAAAAAAACAAAAATCAAAACAGGAGATCCTTGAGTTCAAGCAGGAACTCAAAATCCTCACTAAGAACAAACAGGAAAGCGAAAAAACGCTTCAAGCCTACCAAGAAGACCTCAGACTAAAAAAGGAAAGCCTGGAAAAGGCTGATAAATCAAACCGCCTGTTTCTGGAAAAACTCCGCCAAAAAGAAAAAAATAAAGAAAACCTCAGAGACCAATACTATCAAAATATTTCTTCTCACACAGAGACCAAAAACAAGGAAGCCAAGCTGGATAAAGAGATAGAAATGATAGTGAAGCAGGAGAACAGGATCCAATCTGAGATGGAATCAGAAAACCAGGGTCTTTCCGGTATACAAAAAGATATAGAAAGAAAGCTGGAGGAGACCCTCCGCACAGAAAAGAGTATCAGTGAAAAGACAAAGGAACTCGCGGAGCAGAAAAATTCCCTTGAAAAAACAAAGCTGCTCCTGAATCGTTTAGAGGAAGATCTCTCCTCTTTGGAGAAGATAAAATCCGAAAACTCCCATCACCTGAACACGCTCATAAAACTTAAACAAAAAGAACAAAATGCCGGCCATACCCCGGGACTTAAGGACGCTTTCCAACTCCTGGCAGACGTCTTGGATACGGATGAAGAGAACGCGCATCTGGTCGATGTCTTCTACAAACAGGAAGCCAAATCGCTTCTCATGGAACCGGACGACTTTGTCAAACAGCTGTCCAAAGGCCAAATAAAAGGCAATTTTCTGCTTCTCCATCCCGAGCACAAAAGCAAACCCCCCGTAAACATCAAGAAAGAGCCCCAATTCCTTGGCCTTCTCAAAAGCCGTATAAAAGTAAAACCGGAAAGGGAGAAATTTCTTTTCCTTCTCCCGGAAGCGGTCATTGTCAAAAACCTCAACGATGCGGTCAGCCTCTGGCTCAAATATCCGGAATACCATTTCATCACTCTTAAGGGAGATGTGCTTCTGTGTTCAGGCCTTATCAAATCCGGTGAAAAAGAAGAGGGGCTTTTTGCTCTGACTAGAGAGATAAAAGAAGCAGATCGAAAAATAAAACAGCTCAACAATAAGATAAAACCCATGGAAACCCGCCTCCACGAATACAAAAAACTCAAGGAGAAGATTGAAAAAGACGGGGAACAAACCAGAGACATCATTTCCAAGAAAAAACAGAACACAGAAGCTCTAAAAAAAGAAACGGACTTTGCTGAAGAAAGAAAAGAACAAATACTCTCACGCATCGCCCTTTTACGCCAGGAAAAAGATGATCTGACTGAAGAAAAAAAGAAAATGACAAAGGAAAAGAACCAACTAAATCTTGAGATTGAAAAAACCGGCAGGGATATCACTGAGCTAAAAACCGCTTTAAATACAGAAGAGAAGGACTATGAAAACCTCCAAAAGAAAAGGGCAGAGGAAAATAAAAGCTACTTTGAGATCAAAAGCCAAATAGACGTGCTCTCAGAAAAGATCAATCATCTGCATCACACAAACAGAGAAACAGAAAAGAGAAAAGATGTCATAAACACGAAGATTAAAAATCTTGAAAATGACATAGACGAGTCAATCAAGGAAAAAGAGCTTCTGGAGAAAAAGATCATTGATATAGAACAAAGCCTGAAAAAGCTGGAGCACGCAAAAGGCGAAAAGCAGGCTGCACTCACAGGCGGCGAAGAAAAACTCCATGATATTCAGAAAGATCTTTCTTCAGAGGAAGAAAAAATAGAGGAGCTGAGAAACAAATCAGAACAGGCTAAAGAACAAAGAATAAAATGGGAAATAAAAAAAGCAGAAAAAGAAAGAGACCTCATCAACTGTGAAGAGGCCTGCTGGCAGGAGCTTAAAAAAACACCGGATGAGGTAAAAAGAGAGGCCGGCCTTCCGGAAAGGACAAAAGAGGAGATTGAAAGATCTCTCTCCGAAATCAGTGAAAAACTTGAAAAAATCGGCTCTGTAAACCTCATGGCCGAAGAGGAATACAACACACAAAAGAAAAGATATGATTTCCTGGTAGATCAGAGACAGGACCTCCGTGAATCCATCCAATCCACAAAAAAAGCCATACAAAAGATCGATACTGAGAGCAAATCCCAGTTCCTGAACGCTCTGATAAAAGTCAACAATAATTTTCAGGATATCTTCTCTATTCTTTTTAAAGGGGGGAACGCACAGATCAAGCTTTCCGACGAAGACGATCCCCTTGAGAGCGGCCTGGATATCATTGCCCAGCCTCCGGGTAAAAAAGTCAAAAACCTCACTCTTCTCTCAGGAGGGGAAAAGACACTGACAAGCCTTGCCTTTTTCTTTGCCCTGTTCCGCTTCAAGCCAGCCCCGTTCTGCATCCTGGATGAAGTGGATGCCGCCCTGGACGAGACCAATCTGGACAGATTTTTAAACTTGATGATGGAAATAAAAAGCCAGACTCAATTTATCATCATTACCCATAATTTCAAAACCATGGAAGTGGCTGACTATATATACGGAACAGCTATGCCTGAGCCTAACATCACGAACATCTATTCTGTAAGGCTTAAAGGGAAACAGGTCATCGAGGACTCATAACCGGGAAAACAGCTTTTTCACCTTGTATTTGACGTATTCCACAGAAAAAGCAAAATAAACCAAGATGTCTTTAAAAGAAGAAATCGTCCTTACCGCCATCTTTATTTTGGAACCTGAAACGATCTTCTTCTTTGATAAGGACCACAGCATCACAAGTCTGGCAATCTGAAACCAGGAGAGCCGGTCTTTAAACAAAGGCACATATCCCTGCCCTGAAGGGAGCACATAGACTTTTCTCATATCCTTTTTTTCAGACCAGGAAAATCCCGCTGGAATGATCCCCTGCTTTCTGGCAATGGTTTCAAGAGGAGTCCCCGGATAAACGTGCAGTATGGAAGCTGAAAATTCCGTCTCAGGATTGATGGACCTCAGCTTTTCCATCACTTCGATTGTTTCCTGAGCTTCGTCCCATGTCTCGGTGTAGTTGGAAAAAATAAGAAAGGCATTGGGAACAAATCCCAGCTCCTGAGCCCATCTGACAAACTGACAGGCTTTCTCTATATCAAACTCCTTTTTGACGATCTCTTTTCTCACTCTGGAATTACCGGCTTCTATTCCAAAGTGCCCCCATGTCAGGCCCGCAGCTGTCATTTTTTCAAGCAAAGGTCTGTCCACCACATCTATCCGGAACTCATTACAGAATTTGATATCAAGATCTCTCTCAAGAATAAGATCCATGATCCTGTGGACCCGTTTGGGGTCATAGTTAAACGTATCATCATAAAACCATATAAACTCCGCTCCATACTTATCCTTGAGATACTCGATCTCCCGGACAACCCGTTCAGGAGAATGCCCACGCATCTTCCGTCCCCAATTGGCAGGCGTGGCGCAAAAATAGCAATTAAAAGGACAGCCTCTCGACGTCATGACATTCTGTGCTTTTCTCCTCCGGCCGTCTTTTGTCCGGATAAAGAAATTATATTTATCAATGGGGACCAGATGCCTGGCCGGATAAGGAAGCGTATCCAGATCTTCAATCCTCTCTCTGGCACCGGAAAAGACGATGCTCCCGTTCTTCCGGAACATGAGGCCTTTGACTCGCTCCAAATCACCCCCTGCCTCAACCGCTTCAACCAGCTCAATGACCGTCCTCTCCCCTTCTCCTATCGCCACAATATCCACATCACTAATGTGCTTTAACGTGTCTTCTTTGGCCATGGATACATGAGGGCCTCCAAGGACCGTCATGATCTCCGGATCGATCTTTTTGGCAAGCGCGGCCAGTTCAAAACTGTCAAAACGGTTTTCAGTGGTCGTGGTGATCCCTATGATCCCGGGTTTGAAATCCCTTATTCTTTTCTCTATATCCTCCCACCTGTATCCCAGGACATCAGCCGGAATCACTTCCACATCAACACCGTTTTTCTCTAAAACCGCGGCTAAAGACAGGATCCCTAACGGCGGCATGGAAGAGCCTTCTTCCCAGCGCTGGGCCACATATCCCTGAGGAGGGATAAACAGTTGAAATCTCATTTTAATCTTCAGCCTATTCTAACCAAAAAACAATTAAAAAGAAAATACTGTATGGATTAGGCTTCAACCGTCATCTTTATGTGACAGAAATACCAGAAGAAAGAGTATCCCTTAAGGGATAAAATATGGCATAATAATTGCATTAGCTATCAATGAGGAGAAAAAAAATGAGAAAATCACTGATTATCGTTCTTTCACTGTTTCTTTTTTTCTCCATAGTATCAGCCGAAGAAACCAAATATACCGACCATTCATTAGCGAGGTTGAGCTACCTAACCGGAAACACCTTCATACAGAAAGCCGGAGACCTTGCTTATGAAGAAGGCATCGTAAATATGCCTATAGCTGAAGGAGACCGGATCAACACCACTGAAGGAAGAGCGGAGATATACATAGGAAAAGGGAATTACATAAGACTCGACACCCATACTAAAATCGATTTCACAGCGCTCCCGTCCGTGGAAAACGATCTCATTCAGATCAAGCTCTGGACCGGGAATATCATAATAAGCCTCGAATCTCTCTACGAGGAAGATAACATCGAACTCCATACGCCTGATATTTCTATCTATATTCTAGACAGGGGTCTTTACAGAGCGGATGTAAATGACGGCAGGAATACCGAATACTTTGTGTATGAAGGCGTCTCGGAAGCTGCGGGTGAATCTGAATCCATACTGTTGAAAGACGGGCAAAAACTGGAAGCAACAAGAGGATACTATACAGAACATCCTCTGGAACTTATGGCCGCTTCAGGCGACAGTTTCTATGAATGGAGTGTGGAAAGGGATTCTTTGCTCAGGCAGCATTTTGCCAAAAGATATCTTTCCGAAGAACTTGATGACTTTGAATATGAATTGAATACGTACGGAAACTGGAGTTATGTACCGCCTTACGGATATGTCTGGGTACCCGTAGGAATAAGCCCGCACTGGCGTCCCTATTACAACGGCCGATGGCTGTGGTATCCCATCTGCGGCTGGACGTGGCTTCCATATGAACCGTGGGGCTGGGTGACCTTTCACTACGGACGGTGGCACTGGAGCATCCAACTCGGATGGTACTGGATCCCGCATTCCAGATGGGGACCGGCCTGGGTGAGATGGTACCACTGGAATGACTACTGGGGCTGGGCGCCTCTGAGTTATTACGGATACCCGGGGGTCATCATAAACAACATCTATTACCCGAATTACAACAACGACACTTATCCCGGTAATTCAGGCGCTCTCACGGTCGTGCACAAGAACAAACTCAGGGCACAAAATCTTTCCGAAGCAGCCCTCAAGCAAGTCTCTCTGAAAAAACTTGAAGGTTTAATGCTTTACAGGAGCGTCCCGGCAGTAAAGGACTTTCCCAAACCCATTTCCATAGAGAAACTGGATGGGAGGAATGTATTCCTGCATCACAGTACTGATAAAATAAGCATCAATGGTTCCAGGACCTTGAAAAGTCCATCCGAAGACAAAAACCTCAGAATTCTCAGAGATCCGGAGAAGACAAGAATTGTGAACAAAACCTTAGGATACCCATCCTCTTTAAGGGAAATAACCGGAAAGTATACAACCGGCAGTAAGGATTCAAAATCCATCGTTGGAAGAGCCATCCGATACTTTTCCAGCGGTAAAAGTCAATACATGAGAAGCCAGTCCAATCCCTACAAAGGCAAAACCACTTCCAAGGTAACATCTTCTGCCACCAAACGAACGACCTCGTCTGTATCCAGGCAAAAAACATCTTCTTCACAGAGCAAAAAAAGAAGCACGAGTACGCGAACTGTTAAAAAGAAGAAAAAGCAATAAAGAGCCCGGGCAGGCCTATTTATCCTTTACCACATTATAATAGTCAAAGGTCATCATGTGGTCTTCATAGGAACAAAACCTGTTGGGTTCGGAGCCCGGCATAAATACTTCTCTTATGATAAACTGAGGGGGGCAAACAGGCGTTGGAAGCAGCCCTGTCTTGTAATCCACATTTACAAAGGAAAGACCCGGAGGGACCGGAAACTCCCCTACTTCATATTCCACGCCCTCCTCCTCAGCAGCCTTTTTCCTGTCTTCTATTATTCTGGAGAAAAAATCGATCCATGCCGGAAGAGCGGCGACAGCTCCGGACTGTCCTTTCCCCATGGATATCCTTCCCTCCTTGTGCCCTACCCAAACACCCGCACACAAATCCGGAGAAAAACCCATAAACCATGCATCAGACCAGTCATCTGTTGTGCCTGTCTTCCCGGCCAAAGGCATTTCCAGCGGACCGGCCGGCCAGGCGGTCCCTCTTTTGACCACGCCGTGAAGAAATGAAGTTATGATATAGGCGATCTGGGGGGATATCACATTATGAGCCTCCACCCTTGCCTGCTCCAGTATATTGCCTTGCCTGTCCTCGATCCTTTTCATGAAATAAGGCTCTATCCGCACGCCCTGATTGGGAAAAACAGTGAACGCCGAGACCATCTCGATCATCTTCACTTCAAAAGAGCCCAGAGCCAGGGACAGATAAGGAAGAATGTTTGAACTCAATCCGAATTTCTTGCAGTATTTCACTCCTTCCTGAGGAGAAATGTGGTCAAGAAGCTTGGCTGTAACTATGTTTCTGGACTCCTCGATCCCTCTTCTCAAGGTGATCCTGCCCTTATACTTTTCATCATAATTCGGAGGATCCCAGATTTTTCCTGACCATTTGTCCTCGAACTTCGTAGGCTCATCAATGAAGGTACTGGAGGGAGTCAGCCCGTTTTCCAAACCGGCCGTATACAGAATGGGTTTTATGATAGAACCGGACTGCCGCATGGCCTGGGTGGCATTATTCCACTCGCTTCTTTGAAACGAATACCCTCCCACCATGGCTTTTACTTTTCCTGTTTGAGGCTCGATCACCAGAAAAGCCCCTTCCAGCTTCGGTTCCTGTTCAAGAGAAGCCTGGAATGACTTGTTCTCATCATCTATACTCTGGACCATCACGTGAATGATGTCCCCTTTTTTGATGATCCTCCCCAAATTGTTCGTTCCCGTCCAAGCAATATCCCTGTTTGTGATTTTCCCGATAAGGTCTTTTACTTTGATCTCAGCTTCCCTGGTGGATACTTCCAGAACCACAGCTTCCACCACTTCTTCAGGCTTTATTTCAGGCTTTCTCCAGTCCATAAGATAAATGTTCCCGCTTTCCTCATCCTTGAAGGGCCCTTCAAGGTCCAAAAGGTTCTCATCCTCTTCTATGCTGAGGAGGTCAAAACAGTTTACTTTATCATCCCTCCATCCCTGCCTTTTATCCAGAACCCGGAGCTGGGCCTTCAAAGCCTTCTCTGCGTATTCCTGCAGTTTACTATCCATTGTGGTGTAAATACTGAGACCGCCGTGATATAAAGCTTCCCCGCCGTAATTGTTGTATAAATACCTCCTCACTTCCTCTTTGAAATAAGCGGCAAACTCCGAATCCCCGCGGTGCAGGGGAAGAACGTCCAATCCCTTTTCTTTGACCTCCTCTGCCTGCTCTTTAGTGATGCATTTTTCCTCAAGCATCCTGTTTATAACATGATTTCTCCTCTGCAGCGTGAGGTCATAATTTCTGTAGGGTGAATAATTGGCAGGGCTTCTAAAAATCCCTGTGATCATCGCGGATTCGGCCAGGTCAAGTTCTGAGACACTTTTATCAAAATACAGCTGAGCCGCAGCTTCAACCCCATAAGCTCCATGGCCGAGATTGAACTGGTTGCAGTACATGGTCAGTATCTCATCCTTGGAATAGTTCTTCTCCAACTGGAGAGCCAGCATCCACTCTTTTAACTTTCGCCTTATACGCTGCTTTCTGTGCAGAAGAAGCCCTGTTACGAGCTGCTGGCTTATAGTGCTGCCCCCTTGAAGGTTTCTGGGAGTGAAGATGAGTTTCATATCTTCCTTTAAAGCCCTGAGAATGCCTAAGAAATCAATTCCTTTGTGACGGTAGAACCGTGGGTCTTCCGTGGCGATAATCGCATTCTTTAAGTTCTCCGGAATATCTTCGAATCGGACTTCAATCCTTTTCTGAAAAGCATATTCCCCTATGATCTCTCCATCATCCGAATACAGGTACGTGATGATGCTGGGTTTCATCTCTTCCAGAGTCGATATATCGGGCAGATTCTGCAAAATAGCCCTGTACACACCCACGAAAATCCCCATCCCGCACACAAACAAAATAACTAGCGCAGTGAGGAGCCTTTTGAGTACTTTTCTCTTCCCTTTTTTCCCTGATTTGTCCTTTTTCAGGAATATATTTCGCAGCTTTATGTTCTTGAGCTTTAGCCTGGGAATTCTGAGGATGATTTTTCTTTCTTTTCCCTTGTCTTCGTTGTTGTCCATGAGTTTAAAATATAGCAGAAATCCCTTATCCAGTCTAGGTTGAAGGGACGATGAGCTCCGAGATACGGCCCATGACCATATCTTCAATCTTTACAGACAGACTTTGCTCGGTCTCTCTTCCGTCCAGATGAACGATGTTCTCTCCGGAAAAGCTCTGGAATATTTTTCTGACTTTCCGCAGATAATCTTCCCTTTCAAAAAGCCTGTCTTTCTTCTTCCTTTCTTTGATCCGCTCTAAACCTGTTTTGGCACTGACATCCAGTATGATGACCATATCGGGCTGGACAGCTATTTTATCATTTCTCTCTTTTATTTCCCTGATATCAATGCCTTTGGCACCCTGGTAAGCCATGGTTGAAAAATAATATCTGTCCAGAACCACTATCCTTTTCCTTTTTAAGGCGGGTTTTATGTTAACCTCAACATTCTCTTCCCTGTCCTTCTGGAAAAGATCAAACTCCTGTTCCGGGGTCAATCCGTCTTTGAGGCGCGCCTGTTTCTTAAGCTTTCTCCCCAAAGGCCCTGCGGAAGGCTCCTTAAAAAAAACAGCATCAAACCCTTTCTCGTTGAGTGTATTGACCAGGCTTTTTGCCTGGGTCGTCTTGCCGCTTCCGTCAATGCCTTCCAGAACAATAAAAAATCCTTTGTTCAATTCTCTGTGTTTTGTCTGCATTTCTCCAGATAATAGACCCGAATGATGAACGAGTCAAGTATGCAACTTTTTTCACTTATATTAGTTATAAAGAAGTTAAGATGATTGAAGTATTTTGCTTATTATGTTAGATTGTAAATTAATCTATACTCTCTCATCATCATATTTCTAATAAACTTAAGAAGACTTTGGAGGAAAAAATGAAAAAGACAACAATTATCGCTTTATCGAGCTTTTTTCTCGGAATTCTCATAACTGCTTTTATATTCGTGTACAATCCTGGAAACGAGGCAGCGGAGCTGAATGCCCATAGAACTGAAGACCCGGCTCCTTCATCAAATCTGTACGCGTCCTCCCTTCAAACAGACAGCCGTTTTCCGGATTTTGCAGCTGTGGCAGACAAAGTCAGCCCGGCCGTTTTAAGCATCTCTTCAGAAAAAGTCGAAAAAAGACAGGTCATCGGTTATGACTCTCCTTTTGATGACTTCTGGGACAGATTCTTTGATATGCCCAGGGATAGGGAACAGGAGTACCGCTCTTATGCGAGAGGGACCGGTTTTTTTATCAGTTCCGATGGTTACATCATCACCAACAATCACCTTGTTGAAAATGCTATAAAAGTGGAGGTGACTTCTCTTCAGGAAAAAACCTATCAGGCTAAAATAGTAGGGACCGATCCTGAGACGGATCTGGCCCTTCTCAAAGTCGATGAAAAGAATCTTCCGTATGTGGAATTGGGAGATTCTGACGATATTCGAGTCGGCGAGTGGGTACTGGCTATAGGGAATCCCCTGGGCCTGACTCATACCGTAACCGCGGGTATCGTGAGCGCTAAGGGAAGGATCTTTACGGACCTGGAACAACAGCAGCCCTATCAAGATTTTATCCAGACAGACGCCGCTATCAACAGAGGAAACAGCGGCGGCCCGCTGATCAACCTGAATGGAAAAGTAGTGGGCATCAACAGCATTATCTTTTCTCCTTCTGGGGGAAATATAGGGATCGGTTTTGCCATCTCTTCAAACCTGACAAAATCCATCATTGAAAAACTTAAGGAAAGCGGACGTGTGATAAGAGGCTACCTGGGAGTCGGAGTTTATGCCATAAACGACGATTTTGTCACACTGCTCAAGCTTGACTCCAAAAAGGGAGCTGTAATAAACAATGTTGACCCCGGTTCCCCCGCAGACAAAGCCGGCCTTAAGCGGTATGATGTCATCATTGAGATAGACGGAAAACCAATTGAAGACGGGGATGACTTACAGTTTAAAATCGCAGAGGTAAAACCCGGAACCAAGGTCGACCTGACTATTATCCGCGACGGCAAACAAACAACAATTCCCGTGAAAATCATAGAAAGGGAAAGCAGTGTGGAGAAAGAACCCACCAGCTCTTCAGGAAAGGATATCGGTCTTAAAGTACAGGAGATGACACCAAATATAGCCAAAAGATACGGCTATCAAACCGATGAAGGCCTGATCATAACCGAAGTCGAACGCTACAGCGAAGCAGACCGCAAAGGCCTGCAAACAGGAGATATCATACTCGAAGTCAACCGGCAGGGAGTCAATAAAATAGGTGATCTGGAAAAAATTCTCAAAAGGCTCAAACCAGGAGAGCCGCTTCTCCTGCTCGTAAGAAGAGAAGACAGGAGAGGAGGAAGTCAGGACTTTATGACCACTTTAAGGATGCCTGAATGAAATTCACAAAAGTCCATTCCTTAGGAAATGATTTCATAGTCATAGACGAAGATGACAATACCATCATTTCTGAAAAAGAAGCACTGGTCAGACAGATTTGCAAGCGGCATACCGGAATCGGAGGGGATGGGCTTCTCTTTATTTCAACACGCGACGAAAATAAAGATATCTTCGACCTAAGGATATTCAATGCGGACGGGACAGAACCCGTTATGTCGGGAAGCGGCCTTCGCTGCGCCTCGGCGTTCATTTACAGCCAGAAAAAAATCAACTCAAACCGTATCATTCTGAACACCACCATCGGCAGCAGAGAATGTGAGGTCATAGACCGGAAAAACAACTGGTTCCAGATAAAAATCGAAATGGGCACTCCCCAATTCAGTTCTCAGGAGGTTCCATTTGACGACGGAAGCTTCCATGAAAAAGTGATTGATTACCCCCTCATTATCAATAAAAAAACATTCTATATCACACTGGTCTCTCTCGGAAATCCACACTGCGTTATGTTTTTTGACAGGTTCCCGGCTCGAATCGAATGGCAGCCGCTGGCTTATGAAATAGAATTTCACCCTTTTTTCCCCAAAAAAACCAATATTGAATTCACCCGCAT
>CAZSZS010000010.1:0-3844 GCA_964611275.1 uncultured Eubacteriales bacterium | reverse complement strand
TTTACTTTTCCGCTGAATTCATTGGAATGGTAATGGATATCGCTCTCAACACCAAAAAGTAACCTTCATATTTGGGCCACAAAAAAGGCGACTTATCAGGGGAGGCCGCTGTGGAAAAGTAGGGTTATCTTATTGATATAATTGAAGATGCCCGGGCCCGTCCCCTAGTAAAAGTAAATCGATCTTTAACACGGAGTGAAGCAGAACATTGACTCCATTGGCACAATCCTGGAGAGTTGTGTATTCTTCCGGGGAATGACTGATTCCTCCCGCACTCGGGACGAAGATCATACCTGTGGGTGTGATTTTGGCCATGTCCTGAGCGTCATGTCCAGCTCCGCTGGGCATGAAAATACAGCTCAATCCTAATTCTTTAGCAGATTCAGCTATCAATTTGCGTACCTCTGGATGGGTTGGAGCCGGCTCTGCATTGGCATCCAGCGCCTTGAACCGGATCTCTGTCTCTGTCTTTTGCTCAATCAGGGAAGCTCTTTTCTTGATCCTCTCAAAAAGAGAATCGACCTTTTCTTTGGAGAGGTCTCGAAGTTCCAGGCTCAGATCCACCTTGCCGGCAATAACATTCGGGGCTCCGGGCTGGGCTTTGATTTTTCCTACTGTTCCCACCTGGCTTCCCGGAACACTCATCACCACTTCATTCACAGCGATGATGAAGTGAGCGGCAGATAAAAGCGCGTCTTTCCTCATCTTCATGGGGGTTGTTCCTGCGTGATTTGAAAATCCTTTTATCACCACATCCCACCAGTAAATCCCTACAATGCCCTCCACAACCCCGATGTCGATGTTTTCTCTTTCAAGCCGGCTGCCCTGTTCTATGTGAAGTTCCAGGAAAGCTTTAATGTCTTGCTTTTTTCTAAAGGCTTTTTCCAATTCATTGATATCTCCACCTAAATACTGGATCCCTTCTCTGACTGTTTTTCCGCTGTGACTGATTATATCCAGGGCTTCCGGAGTCAAAGTCCCGGTCATAGCTCTGCTTCCGACCAATCCTCCTTCTTCATCTGTAAACACCACGACTTCCAAAGGATGGAGGGTCTTGATATTGTTTTCCTTGATCACCTGGATACATTCGATAGCTCCTAAAACACCCAGAGCCCCATCATACTTGCCTCCTTGGGGAACTGTATCCGAATGGGAACCAAATAAGATAGGAGGAAGCTCCGGATTCTCCCCTTGCCTTCTTCCTATGATATTAGCTGCTGGATCTACCCTAACCTCAAGTCCCGCCTCTTTCATAAGAGAAATAATATAAGGTCTGCTTTCCTTATCTGCTTGACTGAAAGCCACTCTGTTCATCCCCCCGTGTTCACTCTTTCCGTATTCAGCCAAATGGTCGAGCCGTTCCTGTAAACGGTCCTTATTGATCCTGAGGTTTTTGATAACGGTGCTGTCCTGAGAAAACAGACTGACAGATCCTATCAAAACAAAAATCAAAATCAATATGATTGAAAACAAATTTTTTCTCATCAGTGTTTCTCCTCTATCAAATGAATCTTAATAAAATTTTTCATGGTTTTTTCTGTATTGAAGTCAATATAACAGCTTTTTCCACTCCCGCTGCACTCCACCGAGGAGCGATCTTGATTTTTTGGGCTAGTTCTTCCCATTTGTTTACCTGTTGGGTTTTTAAAAGATAGGTAACATGATAAGGTGATGCATCTCCTGCAGGAGTCAAAAGTATGATAGACTACCAGCAAGGCCAAAAAATAAACATAGGAAGTGCACGAATGAATTATATGGGAATTGACCATCATAAGCAATACTCTCACATAACGGTGATGGATCAAAAGGGTTAGGTCCTTCGATCTGGCCGGATTCCCAACCTTCAAAACGAGATAGGAAAGTTCCTTGAAGGTTTTGAAGACGACAGAGAAAACGCTGGCTTCAATTACAACCTGAACCTGAGTCTTTCATTGTGAGATAATTGAGAAAAAATAACGAATTTTTACGTCTACTTGCTTAAGGGAGAATCAATATTTAAATTTATCCTCCCTTATGTACAGCTACGTATATTCCTTTACGGAAATCTTTAATTGATATATACTATGATATATATCATAAAGGAGGCTTCTCTTGCAAACCGCAAAAATATTCACAAACGGAAGAAGCCAGGCTGTTAGACTGCCCAAAGAATTCCGGATGCCCGGAGATGATGTTTTCATTAAAAAAATCGGAAACATAGTCATCCTCATTCCGAAAGATGCACCCTGGTCAACCCTGGTCAATAGTCTTGATCAATTTACCGATGATTTTATGAAAAGCCGGAAACAATCCTCTCTGGATACGAGGGAAAATCTTTAATGATGTACATGCTTGATACAAATATTTGCATCTACATCATAAAGAGAAAACCTGCGCATGTTATAAAAAGATTTCAGAAAACCCGAATTTCGAAAATAGGCATCTCTTCCATAACTTTGAGCGAACTCTTCTATGGTGTAATGAAAAGTTTGAAGCCAGAACAAAATCATCTGGCGCTCGTTCAATTCGTAGCTCCATTGGAGATCCTTGCTTATAATCACAAAGCAGCTCAATATTACGGAGATATCAGATTTCAGTTGGAAAAGCAGGGCACTCCAATTGGAGCACTGGATACTTTTATTGCTGCGCATGCCCTTTCCTTAGGTTGTATTCTTGTTACAAACAATGAAAAGGAATTCAATAGAGTTCCAAGACTAAAAATCGAGAATTGGACGAAGTGATTTGAGATATAGGAATTTCGTTTTTCTGTTGTTGACAACTTTCCCTCGACTTCATCTAAGGATAATTTCTTAAGAGAAAGGATAGGTCTTATCATGTATTTACCCACCCCCTCAGTCTCTTCTTTGCTTTCAGTCCCGACCTTTCTGTGCACATTGAATCCTGTATGACGCCACTGCAATATCTTTTGGACAAGGTTTTGATTGATCAACTGTTTGCGGAGAAGAAGAGAGAAGATCTCAAGTGCGAAAAACCTACAGAGCAGGGGATCGTTGAAAATTGAGATTTTGTGGAACTGTTCTTGTTTATCTGTCCCTACCTCTGCAACCAGAAAATGAAGGTGAATATGGAAGTTTATCCGGCTTCCGAATCACTGGATCACAGCAATGATGCTCGGGGTGATATCTCTTTTTGTGGTTGCCTTTGGGTATTTCATAAAAGCCTCAATAACTAATTTTTTTAAATCCCGGCAACCTTTTTCATGAAATTTTCGTCTTTAGTAATAATACTGGAATTCAGTAATAATAAACAAAGGACATTTTTTTCATGAAAGAACTCACCAAAACCGAAGAGATCCTCCTCCTCTCGATTTGGAGGCTTGAAGATGAGGCCTACGGAGTGAAGATCCGCCGGCACGTCTCCAAGGTGATAAAAAAGCAGTTCACATACGGGAATCTCTACAGCGTCCTCAAGCAGTTGGTTGAAAAGAATTATGTTGACAAAAGGCCGGGGGAATCCACTGCCCAAAGACGGGGGCGCAGGCGGTTCTATTACACTTTGACTTCAGAAGGCCTTAAAGCTTTGCAAGAAGCGCAGGAATTGAACAGGTCCCTGTGGGCAGATATTCCCCGATATGCTTTTGAAAAGAACAAGAACACATGAAAACGTTAAGAAAGAAACCCCCCGGACCTGCGAGCTGGCTGCTTAAAGTGTTGGCCGCACAGGATGAGCCGTTCCCTATTCACGGCGATTTTGACGAGGAGTATTATGAGATCGTCCGGGAAAAAGGAACAGCCGCTGCCAGGCGCTGGTACTGGGTTCATTTTTTTCGTTCTCTGCCTTTTTTTATTAAAGATGCTATCTATTGGAGGTTTGTTATGTTCAGGAATTATTTAAAAATAGCTTT
>CAZSZS010000009.1:0-5801 GCA_964611275.1 uncultured Eubacteriales bacterium | reverse complement strand
AAAGAGCTGTTTTCCCGGATGATCCCCCTTAAGCGAAGATGGGTGGGGGAGGGAGGAGTGTCTCTGGCAGAAGATACAGAACTTCTAAGATTGATGAGACGTTCCGGCTGCCAGGCTCTTCTTGTCGGATTTGAATCCGTTCAAAAACAGACACAGCAGAGTATGCTCAAAATCAAAAATTTAAAGATTGATTATAAAGAAGCCATGAAGCGCTTTCATGGAGAAGGGATATCCATATTGGGAGCGTTTGTGTTTGGTTTTGACCATGAAGACAAGGATATATTCGATCAAACATATGAATTTTCTCTGAAAAACCGTATAGAATTGGCTCAATTAAGGCCCATGGTTCCCTATCCCGGAACTCAATTGTATCAGAGACTTTTAAAGGAAAACCGATTGTTTTCAAACAAATGGTGGCTTGAGAAGGGAAAGCCAAGAGTACCCCTTTTCCAGCCAAAAAACATGACCGAGGAAGAATTTGCTGATGGAATGAGGAAATTGGGCAAGCATTTTTATTCCAGAAGTGCCATCATCGAGCGCTTTTTTGGAATAAAACCATGGAAAAGAAGTGCGGTGAGCTGGCAGTTGTATTTTGGAGCTAATCTGGCTTTCCGAAAGCGTTATTATAATCATTTTGTCAATAGGTCATCCCAGGAGATATCCCTTCTTGAGAAAACCGAGAAAGCCCCGGATTGAAAAAAAGAGGCAAGACAAATAAAATGTCAGAAGAAAAGGAGATTTGTTGTGAAAGAGAGCAAATACAAACAAAGGCTTATTGAAATAATAAAGGAAAAGTCTCTTTTGGAGAATGTGGACAGAGTGCTGACTTCGGGAAGGAAAAGCCGTTACTACATTGATGCTAAAATGACCACTCTTGATCCGGAGGGGGCCGATTTAGTGGCGCGTTTTATTCTGGAGAAAATAAAATCTTTTAATGTGGATGCCATAGGAGGATATACTTTGGGTGCTGATCCTATAGTCAGTGCCGTGGCTGTGTTGAGTTTTCAGAAGAAACATCCTATCCCGGCTTTTATCGTAAGAAAGGAATCCAAAGAGCACGGCCAGATGAAAATGATAGAGGGACCTTTTAAACCTGGCTGGAAAGTGGCTGTGGTGGATGATGTTGTGACTACAGGAGGTTCGACTTTAAAGGCATGCCGTGCTGTGGAAAAGGCAGGAGGGAAAGTAGAGGTAGCGGTAACCATTGTTGACCGCCTGGAAGGAGGCAGGGAGAACCTGGAGAAAGCAGGTTATGCTTTTGTTTCGCTATTAACAAGGGACGACCTCCTGGCTTGATTGGGCCGTTCTTTATTTAAGAATGAAGTCATGAAAAAAGAGAAAAAAAAGCCAAGTTTGGGGGTAGCGTTAATACCCGTCATCTTCTTGGTTCTAGCCCTGTTCGTAACCATTGTTCTGTTGGACCAGTCCGCTCATATCCCCTTGATTCTGGCAGCGGCTGTGGCCGCATGTGTCGCGGTTTACTTGAATTATTCCTGGGGAGAAATCCGGAGCGGTATGGTCCACGGGATTAATCTTGCTATGGGTGCGCTCCTGATCCTCATGGTTGTAGGCTTGATGATCGGGACATGGATCTCCGGAGGCATTGTCCCGGCCATGATATATTACGGGTTAAAGGTCCTGTCTCCAGGTATTTTTCTGGGAGCAACTATGATCATCTGTTCCATAATCTCCCTCGGGACCGGTTCTTCCTGGTCCACAGCCGGTACAGTGGGAGTCGCCCTCATTGGAGTGGGACAGGGCCTGGGAGTTCCAACAGCCATGGTTGCCGGCGCCATTATCTCAGGTGCCTATTTTGGTGATAAGATGTCTCCGTTGTCGGATACGACAAACCTGGCACCTGCTGTTGCAGGGACCGATCTTTTTTCCCATATAAGACATATGGTCTATACGGTAGTGCCTGCTTATGTCATCTCTCTTGGACTGTATGCTTTTCTGGGGGCGCGATTTTCAGGAGGGGTGCTTGAGTCCCGGAATATCGAGACCATGCTCTCTACCATAAAATCCCAATTTTTCATACATCCTCTGCTTCTTCTTCCTCCGGTTCTTGTTGTAGTCATGGTTATACTTAAGATACCTCCTCTCCCTGCTCTGCTGGGAGGCACAATATTAGGAGCAGTGTTCGCTGTTTTGACGCAGTCCAGGAGTCTGGCTGATATCGTCCAGGCTGCCCATTCCGGCTATGTTTCAAATTCCGGAGTGGCCATGGTGGATGACCTTCTTTCCCGCGGCGGTCTTATGAGCATGATGGAAACAGTGGCTCTCATCATATGCGCGCTGTCTTTTGGAGGGATCATGGAAAAGACCGGGATGCTGGAGGCTCTGGCTGCAGCCCTATTAAAAAGAGTCCGGAGAACAGGGAGCCTGGTGGCTACCACTATTTTCAGCTGCATAGGGATGAATATTATTGCCGCAGACCAGTATATTGCCATAGTGGTCCCGGGACGAATGTTCAAGAATGCGTTTGACGCAAAGGGGCTCCATCCGAAAAACCTTTCCCGTGTTTTGGAGGACTCCGGGACCGTGACTTCTCCTTTAATACCCTGGAACAGCTGCGGGGCTTTTATGGGCGCTACTCTAGGAGTAAGCCCCCTTTTGTATCTTCCTTATGCCTTTCTCAACCTCGTTCAGCCTATGGTCTCCATTTTCTATGGTTATACAGGGATAACAATGGAAAAGGTTGATCAGAAAGAAACTTGAGATTTTCATCATAGATCCGGAGAAACTGAAAATGATTTTTGGTGTTGGAACAGACATTATAGAGGTAAAAAGAATAGAGAAGCTGATTGAGAAAAGCAGCCGGTTTAGAGACCGAGTGTTCACGCAGAGGGAGATCGAATACTGCGAGAGAAAGAAAAACAGAGCCTACAGTTATGCGGCCCGGTTTGCAGCGAAAGAGGCCTTTTTTAAGGCATTGGGCACTGGATGGAGAAAAGGTGTTGCCTTCAAAGACGTGGAGGTTATCAATAATCCCTCGGGAAAACCGGAACTGGGTCTCTATGGGAGATCAAAAGAACTCTCAGAACAGAATCATATCAAGAATATTCACGTCTCTCTTTCTCATGTGCGTGAGTTTGCCCATTCAGTGGTCATACTGGAAAAATAATTCTCCTGAACTATTCATAAAAACAGCCAAGCCGATATGAAATTCAGATATGGCTTGTGCTCGCTTCATGTCATCACGAGGAGCGGAGCGACGTGGTGATCTCATGATGCTCCGTTTCACAATGAGATTGCCGCACTCCCTGACGGTCGTTCGCAATGACATCTTCAATGTCGCTTCAGCCACACCTGAATTTCAGTAAGCTCTCTTCAAGCGCGACTCATGAATAGTCCAGGTTAAGCGTATTTTTTAGATGACGCTGTGTTTTTTTCCGACTTTAATAAAAGCTTGAATGGCTTTGTCCAGATGAGATCGGTCATGAGCGGCTGAGATCTGAACCCGGATCCTGGACTGGCCTTTGGCGACCACGGGATAGAAGAATCCGATAACATAGATCCCTTCTTTCAAAAGGTCATTGGCCATATCCTGCGAAAGTTGGGCATCGTTTTTGAACTTTCCAAGCATAATGGGGACAATGGGATGTATTCCCGGCTTGATGTCAAATCCCGCTGCTGTCATTTTTTCTCTGAAATACTTCGTGCTGTTCTCGAGCTTGTCTCTCAGCTCCGTGGTCTCGGTCAGGAGGTCAAGGACAGCGATGGACGCTCCGGCAACGACCGGGGCCAGTGTGTTGCTGAAGAGATAAGGCCTGGACCGCTGCCTGTAAAGCTCGATGAGTTCTTTCTTCCCAGAGATGAATCCTCCGGATGCGCCTCCCATGGCTTTTCCCAGAGTCGAAGTGATAAGGTCCACTCTTTCCTCCGCTCCTCTGTATTCCGGTGTCCCTCTTCCTGTTTTGCCGATAAATCCTGTGGCGTGTGAGTCGTCCACCATGACAAGGGCATCATATTTCTCTGCAAGGTCGCATATTTTATCCACTTGGGCGATGTCTCCATCCATGGAAAAAACGCCATCCGTAGCTATGAGTCTGTACCGGGTGTTCTGGCTGTTTTTGAGCTGTTCTTCAAGGTCAGCCATATCATTGTGTTTGTAGATGAATCTCTGGGCTTTGCAGAGCCGTATCCCGTCTATGATAGAGGCATGGTTGAGCTCATCCGTGATGATGGCATCCTCTTTTCCAAGAAGAGGTTCGAAAGCACCGCCGTTGGCATCGAAGCACGCCGCATAAAGAAGGGTGTCGTCTGTTTTTAAAAACTCAGAGAGTTTGCGCTCGAGTGTTTTATGGATATCCTGTGTGCCGCAGATAAACCTTACGGAGCTCATCCCGTAGCCGCGTTTGTCCAGAGTGTTACGGGCAGCTTCAATAACTTTGGGATGGCTGGAGAGACCTAAATAATTGTTAGCGCAAAAATTAAGGACTTCTTCTCCTGTCTTGACCCGGATGACCGCCCCTTGAGGCGTGGTTATGATCCGTTCCTCTTTGTAAAGGCCTGATCCCCTGATAGAATCGATCTCTTTTTTAAGGTCGTTTTTTATATTGCCGTACATAGAGTTCCTCCTCTCATGGTTTCTCTCTATTATAGTAAAAAAATTGGGTTCTCTTAAAGGCCGGATTTCTCTTTTCTTTTCTGCAGTTCTTTGAGCATGTCTTCCGTCATGGAGGAAAGGTCATGCTCCGGCTTCCATCCCCATTCCTTTCGGGCTGCAGAGTCGTCAATGGAGCGGGGCCAGGAGTCGGCTATTTTTTGTCTGGAATCGGGTTTGTAGTCTATGGTGAATTCAGGTATATGCCGCTGTATCTCCCGGGCCAGTTCATGGACCTTGAAGCTCATTCCAGCGACATTAAAATCCGCATGGTGTTTCAGTTTATTAAAATCCGCATCCATGAGATCGCAGGTGGCCTTGAGGCAGTCCGGCATATACATCATGGGCAGCATGGTCTCTTTGTTGACGAAGCAGGTGTATTTTTTCTTCCTGACCGCTTCATAAAAAATAGCGACCGCATAATCTGTTGTGCCCCCGCCCGGAATGGTTTTATGGCTAATGATCCCCGGATACCGGCACCCGCGCACATCTGTTTTGAAACGGGAAACATAGTAGTCGCACAGAAGCTCTCCCGCCACTTTGGTTATTCCGTAGATGGTGTTGGGTTTGAGTGTGGTTTCCTGGGGAGTGGATTCTTTGGGCGTGCTGCGGCCGAACACAGCGATAGAGCTGGGAACAAAGATTTTTTTTATGCCCTGCTCCCGGCCGGCTTCCAGTATGTTGCGGGTTCCTTCGATATTGACCTTCCAGGCTTGCTGCGGATTCTTTTCTCCGGTAGCGGAGAGAATGGCTGACATATGATAGGTCTGAGTGATCTTGTGTTTTGCGATGATCTCTCCAAGCCGCCCTGCGGAGAGGACATCCAGCTGTTCAAATGGGCCGGAGTCTTTGAGTTCAGACGGAATATCTGTCCTTATGTCAGAGGCGATGACACGGCTCTCTCCGTATTTTTTTCTTAAAAGGGGGGTCAGTTCCGAGCCTATCTGGCCGGCGGCTCCGGTGATGAGAATGTGTTCTTTTTTTTTCATCCTATTTTCTTTTCTAAGTTACTGGATTAGGTATAGATTTTATATATGCGGGCGGCTTTAAGTCAACCATTAAAAATACCGCTATTCATAAAAGCTGCCGATACCATATTCATAATCTTGCTTGTTCTCTATGGTTTTAGAGTTCTCTAATAAACCATATGAGATTATTATGTTTCTTGATGCTTATGCTCTTATTTTATTATCGG
>CAZSZS010000008.1:0-7183 GCA_964611275.1 uncultured Eubacteriales bacterium | reverse complement strand
AGATCGTCGCTGATTTTACAATCAAACACGAAGACTTTGACCCGCCGGCAAAAAAGCTTTATCTTCGGGTTCCCCGGGCTGTTCTCGAGAGCCAGGAGCCGGACCGGAGGAGATTGGAAAAAGAGATTGTAAAACATATCTCTTTCAGCCGCATCCATATCCCTCTGCCGGTTTTAAGGAAGCTCCCGTTTGCCTTGGACAAAGGCGATCAAACCATTACCGTTACGCTGGGTCGCATGAATGGGCAGTGGTCCCTGGTCAATATAGAGCCCGGTGATACCGCACATATTCTTTATGGGGTAGCCGTGGATATCGGTACCACCACAGTGGTGGGCGGACTGGTAGATATGACCAAAGGGGAGTTCGTTGATAAAATTTCTTTATACAACCAGCAAATTATCGTTGCGGAAGACGTGATCTCACGGATATCCTTTATCAACTCCCCTAAAGAAGTGGCTTTGCTTAGATCGTTAGTGGTGGATAAGACAATAAATCCCATAATCAAACATCTCTGCCGCACACACCATATCCGCAGAGAGGATATCAGTCGAGCCGCTCTTTCCGGCAACACCATCATGATGCATCTGCTGCTCGGGCTTTCTCCGAAAAGCATCGGGGAAGCCCCGTTTCAGCCGGTTGAAAGAACACCCGGCCCGTTCCCGGCAAGAGACCTGGGTCTGGATATTTCCCCTGACGGGATTGTGGATGTGATGCCGTCTGCTTCAGGCTATATCGGAGGTGATATCACATCAGATATCTATGTGTCCGGGCTGTATGAAGAGAAAGAGCTTTCAGTATTGATAGATATCGGGACCAATGGTGAGATCGTGATGAGCGACGGTAAAAAAATGGTGGCTTGTTCTACAGCCGCCGGGCCTGCCTTTGAGGGTTACGGACTTTATCACGGATGCAGAGCCTTTAACGGGGCGGTGGAGAAAATTGTTCTTGATAATGAGATGGCCTTTCGGATAAAGGTCATAGGCGGCGGCAAAGCCTCAGGAATATGCGGAACCGGTGTCATTGATTTTTTGGCTGAGGGATTGAGAACAGGTTTGATCAATCAAATGGGCCGGTTTGATGAGGAAATGCTGGACAAAAACGGGTTGAAATGGAAAATCAATGAGGACGGGAAAGCCATAAAAGCCTGCATTATCGCCAGTAAAAAGGACTCGGCTCTCAATGAACCCATTGTCATCACTGAGTCTGATATTTCCAAGATACTCCAGGCTAAAGCCGCTGTGCATGCGGCCCTGAACGTACTGCTGGAGGTTAGAGGAAAGACATGGCGTGACATCAAAAAGCTATACTTGGCAGGCGGATTCGGGAAACATATCCATTTTAAGAATGCGGTTTCCATCGGATTGGTTCCCCCTGTCCCGGAAGACCGGGTAGAAATGATCGGAAACGGTTCTTTAGGCGGAGCTTTCCTGGCGCTCATAGAGGCAGACGCGGTCAGCAAGATGAAGGAGATCTTATCAAGGGTTGACGTCATTGAATTGAACAGGCATAAAAGCTTCCAGCAGTATTACATTGATGCCCTTTTTTTACCTCATAGAGACAAAGGCGGCTCATGATCCCTTATACTAACGTAAGCTGTGCTTTTAAAATGTGTGTTGATTTAAATCGCAAAAAAGTTAAAATCAAAAGGAAAAGAGGTGTCCTATGAAAAAAACAGTTTATACGGTGTTATTCCTGATGGTGTTTGTCATCATCCTGATGGCCTGTGAGAAATCAAAGAAGGGTTCGATCACAGGTCAAATCAATGGCACTGATCTGACCTCCTTCCTCATAGACCAACAAACCGTTTCTTTGGACGAGCAGGGGAATTTTCAGTTTGTTCTCCAGATAAATAAACCTAGTTATGTGGAGCTCGATTACGGTAAAAAAATAGCTGTTTATATAAAGCCCGGAGATACCCTTCATATCAATATTGATAACAGCAAAGAAGCAAAGGAAGGGATCCAGTTCAGCGGAGACAACTCAGCTATCAACCAGCTCTTGCTTCAAGAAGCGGTCCAGAGCCAGCGGCTCAATGAGGAATTCAATAATAAATTTATGCAGCTCATTAGCATGGATGAACTGGAATTCAAAGCCAAAATGGATTCTTTGTGGAAGCCTTTTTATGATGGATTCTACGGTCTATTAAATGAAAAGAAGATAAATGATCCCTATTTCATCAAATCCCACGAGGGGCTTTTTCTTTATACCAAAGCCGATATCCTGATGAAATACCCGGAATGGAAGCGGTTGCTCACGGATGAGCCTGATTTCTCTCCTTCTCCCGGTTACTATGATTTTATAAGCGAACTGGACCTCAACGACCCTGAACTTATGGACTTGGATGAGTACAGGGATTTCCTTCTGACATATCTGTCTGTGATGACAGAAAAAGAACTGAAAGAGTCCTCCTCATTATACGAAAATAAGAACTACAAGCAGTTCCGGGCAAAAATGAAGATAGCACTTGAAACATTCACAGATCCGGATGTCCGGAATGAGATGCTGTATTCCTTTATGAACTACTTTTTTGATTCGTATTATCAAAAAGAGACTGATGATTTGATAGAAACGTACAAAAAGAACTGCACCGACCCAGAGCATATCGCTGAAATGGAGGAATACCTCAAACGTGATCGGTCTATTCAAGAACAATGCGAGATCCGTGTCTATAAAACAGTGGATGATGTGACCCTGGATGCCTACATATACATGCCTTCAGATTTAAAAGAAGGGGAAAAACGACCGGCCGTTGCTTTTTTCCACGGCGGCGGATGGGAATGCGGCAAACCTGAATGGGGACATACGCAGTGCCGTCATTTTTCATCTCTGGGACTGGTGGGCATCTCTTTTGAGTACCGTCTGTTGACACAACACGATTCAACTCTCGCTGACTGTGTTAAAGATGCAAAGTCCGCTCTCCGGTGGATGAGAGCGCATACGGATGAGCTCCATATTGATCCTGAGAGAATCACGGTTTCCGGTTTTTCAGCCGGAGGCCATTTGTGTCTCTGCACGGCCATGATCGATGGCTTTGACGAGCCTTATGAAGACCTTTCCGTAAGCTCTGCTCCCCAGGCCATGCTGCTCTGGGTGACTCCTCCCAAAATCCATGAAGACAGATGGTTTGTACAGATCCTGAAAGGCCAAGCTGAAGTCAGAGATATCGATCCTTCCTCTCACATCCGGCCTGGCCTTCCTCCTTGCGTGTTTTTCCAGGGGACAAATGACGATACCGTCTCTCCAGATGCGGTCAAGGATTTTGTGGGAAAGATGAAGGATGCAGGAAACCGCTGCGACCTGCACCTCTTTGAGGGACAGACTCATCTCGGATGGGATAAAAGCGGGAATGAGGCAGATGTCCTTGCTAAAATGGATGCGTTTCTTGAATCTATTGGCTTTTTGCGGCATTAAGAAATTAAATGAAAAACAAATAAAATAAACCAACAACCAAAGTCCCTGTGGATATTGGTCCCAGTAACTTGAGTGAACAAATTAAGGAAACATGAGATTAAGCATTCCATACGGAAGAGACACAAAGGAATTTTCTGTTCCGGACAGAAATTATATGGGCACAATAAAGCCCAAGAAAAAAATAGGAGTGAAAGATCCGGAAAAGGAAGTGGAACGGGCTCTCGATCATCCTGTAGCAAGCCCAAAGCTCGGAGAACTTGTTTCTTCACAAGACACAGTTGTTGTTTTAGTGAGCGATATCTCCCGCCCCTCTCCGTCCCGTCTTCTGCTGCCTCCGGTTTTAAAAGAATTAGAAGAAGCGGGTGTCTCCCGAAAAAAGATCACCATTGTTTTCGGATTGGGGATACACAGAAATCAGACCGAAGAGGAAAAAAGAGCTCTGGTAGGGGATTATATTTATTCGCATTTCAGGTGTATCGAGCATGATGTTGAAAAATGCCAGCAGGCCGGTGTTTCAAGTATGGGGACTCCGATCGAGGTGTTCAGTGAAGTAAGGGATGCTTCCTTTGTAATTGCGACCGGGAATATCGAATATCACTATTACGCGGGTTTCAGCGGAGGAGCCAAAGCCCTGGCCCCCGGAGTGTGCGGCCGCCAAACCATAGAGCGGAATCACAGGAAATTTATGGACCCTGGAGCCGGACCCGGAAAGATCAGAGGGAATCCTGTGAGAGAGGAACTGGAAGAGATGGCTCAAAAAGCAGGGATCGATTTTATGGTTAATGCGGTTTTAAATCCGGAAAAACAGGTGATCAAGGTGGTGGCCGGAGATGTCACAGCGGCTCACAGACAGGGGGCTTCTTTTCTGGATCGATTGTCAAGGGTCCGGATAGAGGACAGGGCAGATATTGTGATCGTATCTCCGGGAGGATATCCCAGGGATATAGACCTGTACCAGACGCATAAAGCCATGGAGCACGCGCTTCCCGCGCTTAAACCCGGGGGCATCCTCATCACCGTGGGCCAATGCGCCGATGGGCTCGGAGTGGGGCCTTTTACCCGGGTTCTTGATGAGGGGAAAAGGCCTGAAGAATTAGTGGATGAACTTAAAACACAGTTTGTGCAGGGAAGACACGTGGCGTCCCGGATAGCTCATATCCATCTCAATAATGAAATTTTTCTGGTCTCTGATTTATCTCAGAGTACAAAAGAGAAGTTGTTTTTTAAGAATTTTAATTCCATTGAAAAGGCCCTTTCTCATGCTTTTGATAAAAAAGGCAAAGAGGCAACTGTATGGGTCATGCCCTTTGGCATTTCCACCCTCCCTTCGGTTCAGCATCACTAAAGGTAAAAAAGTCTGTTTACCTTGAAGGTGGTCATGCCCTTCTACGAGAAAAAAGCTGGATTGAAACTTGACAATATGGCAATATAAAAATATACTTTCAACATGGCCAAAGATAAAGAATATTTTCAAAACCAGGCAAAAATACATAAAGCCCTGGCTAATGAATCCAGGCTGATCATTGTGGATCGTTTGCATAAAAGGGAGCATTCCGTTGGGGAACTGACTGAGATCATCGGGCTGGACCAGTCAACGGTAAGCAAACATCTTTCCATACTTTTATCATCAGGTATTGTGGCCAATAGAAAAGAAAAGAACGTGGTCTACTACAGGCTTCTCACCCCCTGTGTGATTGATATGTTTCAGTGTGCCTCCAAAGTGATCAAATAAAATTTTTTGAAAAAAGAAATGTTATATTGGCAATATTGCCATAAAAAAAGAACCTAAAATGAACAAACGAAAAGAATGGAGAGTTTTTTTGGTCATGTCTGCTGTTTTTTTGGCCTTCTATTTCCTGCCCATAGGGAAATCCGGTTTTCAAAATTCGGTGATAGAAGCGCTTTCTCTTGCCAAAATGTATGCACGGGAGCATGTGGTTTTCTGTTTGATTCCCGCCTTTTTTATTGCCGGAGCCATATCTGTTTTCATCAGCAAGGGCGCGGTCATGAAGTATCTGGGAGCCGGAGCTAAGAAGACCGTAGCTTACTCGATCGCTTCTGTTTCAGGGAGTGTTCTGGCTGTCTGCAGTTGCACGGTTCTCCCTCTTTTTGCCGGCATTCATAAAAGGGGCGCAGGGATAGGGCCTGCTACAGCTTTTCTTTATTCCGGACCGGCCATTAATGTGCTGGCCGTCATACTCACATCCAGAGTATTGGGTCTTGAAATAGGAATCGCCAGAGCTTTGGGAGCTGTGGTCTTCAGTGTGGTGATCGGACTGATCATGCAGGTCATCTTCAAGTCACCATCAACAGATGAATCTTTTGACCAAAACTTGATTGAGTCTGAAGAGTCCTCCAGGCCTCTATGGCAGACATTGGTTTATTTTGGGCTGATGGTGATGATCCTTGTTTTTTCCAATTGGGGAAGACCGGAGCAAAACCAGGGAATATGGCACCTTATCTATTCGGGTAAGTGGGGCATCACTTCGGTTTCCGCTGTTTTTTTCGGATTGGTGCTTGTGATTTGGTATCACTATGATGCGAGGAAAATATTCATGGTTATGGGAGCCACCGCTGCTCTCGCTTTGGTGTTTCAAAATCCCATGATTCCTTTTATTGCTGCATTTGCTGGGATCTTCTGGGCTTCAATGACTGACGGGGAAGAAGGCAAAGAATGGGTGAGTTCCACCTGGGATTTTGCCAAACAGATATTTCCTCTTCTCTTTGCCGGCATCTTGATTGCGGGTTTTCTTTTGGGAAGTCCGGAAGGAGAGGGAATCATTCCGTCAGGATGGATCTCTTCCTTAGTCGGAGGGAATTCATTTTTATCCAATTTTTTTGCTTCTGTAACCGGGGCATTCATGTATTTTGCCACTCTCACTGAAGTGCCGATACTTGAGGGACTTATGGCTCATGGAATGGGAAAAGGGCCTGCTCTGGCTCTTCTTCTGGCGGGCCCCGCTGTCTCACTTCCCAATATGCTGGTGATAAGAAGCGTGTTAGGCACCAGGAAAACCGTCGTGTTTGTGCTTCTGGTGGTGGTCATGGCCACTATAAGCGGAATGATCTTTGGGAATTTGTTCTGAAAACCAATGAGCATAAAAGGAGAACTGTCATGAAAATAGAAATTTTAGGAAAGGGCTGTCCAAAATGCAGCAGGCTGGTTCAAAATACCCGGGAAGCCGTCAAAGTACTGGGGATAGATGCGGAGATCGTCAAGGTGACTGATATAAACCGGATTGTCGATTATGGAGTGATGAACACCCCTGGATTTGCAGTTAACGGGATAGTAAAGTCTTCGGGAAAAGTATTGAGTACCAAAGAAATCATAAGCATAATCAAATGAAACACAAGAAGAAAGTCCTTTTTTTCTGTATCCATGAGTTAATTCATAGTTCTTTAGGGTCTTTAGGGGGAAGGGCCCGAGAATCTTAATTATTATCAATAAGTTAATCCTATTTTTTCACAGTTCATTACCCTAAAAAACCGCCTTTTTTGGGGTGGAAAATATGATGTATCTATGTGCGCGGATGACGATTGTCAACTGCTCGTTCCAGAATCCAGTCACCGATCATTTTTAAAGCCTTAGGTGAGATAGTCTCTTCGATATTTCCGTATTCGGATACATCTCCCTTCTCAGCCGTCTGTAACAGATGATTCAAGCCAGGCAGCTCTTTGACGGTGAAATTTTCATTGCTCCCGGACTTAAGTGCTTGCCTTGCAGCCGGCAGATTCTCTCCGGCCGGGACCTGTATGTCTTTTTCACCGTAAA
>CAZSZS010000007.1:0-17113 GCA_964611275.1 uncultured Eubacteriales bacterium | reverse complement strand
GAAGATCCAGTAGAAAAATGTGATCCCCAGCCACACCACAAAAGAAAACAACATGTACAGGAATAAATCCTTAATAGAATGAAAAAATTTCAATCCCTGAATAAAATCGTCCAAAACCTCTACGGCTTTTGAAGAGAATTTCTCCGAAAAAGGCTTTAACATGGTTTTAGCTAATCTCAGGGCTTTTTTACGGAAGAAATACAGCGCCAGAATCAAAGCGAACAAAAGGACAGCCAGCCCGAGAGATATATATCCCCATACATAAAGTTTGGAATAGATATCAGCTTCAACCGGGAATAATGACTCATAGAGCGGTTTGGCGAGGATAAAGATACCCAGGATAATACACATAGTGAAAAGATCAAAGATCCGTTCCACCGCAATGGTTCCCAGAACAAATCCCTTTCTCATATTTTCTTTTTGGGCTAAAAAAAGAGGCCTCACCACTTCACCGATTCGAGCCGGGACCAGCATGGTCACTGTGAATCCCACTGCATTGGCTGCAAACCGGCTGTAGAGAGAGACTCCTTTTTTCTCCTGCTTTAGAAGGAAATGCCATCTTAAAGACCTGGTCACTAGATGCAGAGGGGCCAGAAGGACCATGAAGATAAAATACGTTATGTTGATGTCCCCGAGGTAACTCAGGGCCTCTTTCCACTCCACTCCTTTAAAGAAAAAAAACAGGAGAACAGCGGTTATGATGACCATCACACCGGTTCGGATAGAGGATTTTTTCATGACAGAATAAAAAATACTATCATCAAAGGTAGGACCTGTCAATCAAGGGTGGATTCTTGGATTATTCAAGTCAATAAGATGATATTTTTTAAACTGAGTTCTTCTTGAAAATTAATGTAAAATTTATTATTATGGTTTCCACTGCTGGGAAGTCGTCCAATGGTAGGACACATGACTCTGGATCATGGAATCGGGGTTCGAATCCCTGCTTCCCAGCCATAATATGGGGATGCTCCATAAGGTACCTCCCTATAAACTGAAAATCCCAATTTTGCCTTTCAGCCGTAATACCATAGCATCACACTGCACTGACCCGAACAACCCCAACTCTTGACCTCCTTCCCCATATTCATCGGCTAGCGATATGAATTATAAGAATAAAATTGACATACATATTACAATATTGTAATATGTATGCGATATGGATAAAATTTTAGAAATCCTTTGCGCATTATCAGACAGAACAAGATTGAAAATATTCCTGTATCTTGTCAGCGAAAGTCTGTGCGTGTGCGAGTTGATCAATATTCTGGACATGAAACAGGCAAGAATATCCCGTATGATGAAAAAACTCAAAGATGCTGGTCTTGTTGATAGGGAAAGAAGAGGGAAGTGGATCATTTATTCTGCAAACCCGGAAGCACTGAAGACCGGGATTGTCCGGGGATTAATGGAAGATAAAAAATTATCTGTATCTGATATGAAGAGATTGAGAAAATGCAAAAAAGAAGGTGTCAGAGAAAGCTGCTGTAAATAAATATGAAGTACTAATATGGATAAAAAAGATATTAAGAAAAACGTTAGAAACGGCTATGCTGAAATAGCCGGAAAAAAAAGTTCCTGCTGCTCTTCGGCTTCGTGCTGCGGGGGTTCAAGTACAAGTAAGGACATTAGCAGATCCATTGGTTATACCGATGAGGAAATGAATAATGTGCCGGAAGGCGCTAACCTCGGACTTGGATGCGGCAACCCGGTTGCCACCGCCTCTTTAAAAGAGGGCGAAACCGTTTTAGACCTCGGAAGCGGCGCCGGATTCGACGCTTTTTTAGCTTCAGCAAAAGTTGGGAAGACTGGGCATATTATCGGGGTAGACATGACACAGGGAATGCTCGAAAAGGCGCGTTTTAACGCAGCTAAGGGGGATTATGCCAATGTTGAATTCAGACTCGGGGAAATAGAAAATATTCCCGTTGACGACAATTCAGTTGATGTTATTATTTCGAACTGTGTGATAAACCTTTCGCCTGATAAAAAAAAGGTATTTCAAGAATCATACAGAGTGCTTAAACCGGGCGGGAGGATTATGGTTTCCGATATAGTGCTTATCAAACCGCTCCCTGAGATAATAAAAAATTCTGTGGAAGCTTATGTGGGCTGTCTTGCCGGAGCGGTTCTGAAAGAAGAATATTTTAGCTACATCAAAAACGCAGGTTTTGAAAGCATCGAAATTCTAAGCCAGGATAATTTTCCGGTCGAGCTCATGGAAAACGATGCTACTGCGAAAATAGTAAAAAACAATCCATGTATACATAAAGAGGATTTAAAAGATTTAAATATATCAGTCATAAGTGTAAAGGTGCGGGCTGTAAAACCGCAAATTTAGAAATGAAAAAAGAAGAAAGAGGAATAAGTTTTTTTGAAAAGTATCTTACAGTATGGGTGCTTTTTTGTATTGCCGGAGGAATTGCATTGGGGAAGGTTTTTCCCATGCTGGCGCAGTATCTTGATGGTCTCTCAATATATGTAGGTGAGGCTCCAGTCGTATCAATTCCTATTGCAGTATGTCTTTTCTTTATGATGTATCCGATCATGGTAAAGATAGATTTCGCGGAAGTCGTTCAGGCCGGAAAAACTCCAAAACCCGTAATGCTGACCTTGTTTGCTAACTGGATAGTAAAACCATTTACCATGTATGCCATCGCTATATTCTTTTTGGGTTTCCTTTTTAAGAATCTGATTGGAGCCGATGCGATAGATATTGTAAAACTTCCTCCGGGAGCAGCAGACTGGGCTGTAGGAACGGTTCACGGGGCAGGAAATGTTGTAATGCAGAACGGAATGAAAATGCTTGAGATACCATTATGGCGCAGCTATCTTGCCGGGTGTATTTTATTAGGAATCGCTCCCTGTACTGCTATGGTTCTGGTGTGGGGATACCTAGCAAAAGGAAATGACGGGCATACTCTTGTAATGGTAGCTATTAATTCATTGACGATGTTAGTTCTTTATGGAGCTCTCGGCGGGTTCCTTCTCGGTGTCGGAAGACTTCCGGTCCCCTGGCAGGCATTATTGCTGTCTATTGGAATATATGTTGCTTTACCGCTGGTTACCGGATACTTTTCAAGAAAATGGATCATAAAATCAAAAGGCGAGGATTGGTTTAAAGAAAAGTTCCTTCATCTGTTAACACCTGTATCAATATCAGCCCTGTTGATAACATTAGTACTCTTATTTTCATTTAAAGGCGATATAATTCTTTCCAGGCCTTTGACAATTCTATGGATAGCCATTCCGCTGTTTATACAGACCAATCTTATATTCTGGATAACATACGGACTAGCAAAAGTGCTTAAATTAAGTTATGAGGACGCTGCACCGTCAGCCATGATAGGGGCAAGCAACCATTTTGAGGTAGCAATTGCGACATCAACAATGCTGTTCGGTCTTTCCTCCGGAGCTTCACTTGCAACAGTAGTAGGCGTACTGATTGAAGTTCCCGTAATGCTAATGCTTGTGAGGATATGTTTGCGTACTCAAACCTGGTTTAGGATTAAATAATTAAGTAATATGGGGACATCCCATAAGGTCCACCCTATAAACAAAAAATCCATAATTTGTCTTTCAACCGTAATTCTATAGCTTCAGCGCTTTTCAACTGAATCTGTCAAATGCCAAAAAACGCAGCCAGTTATTATTTGGTCTCATTTGCCAATATAAAAGAGCGTTTTAATAAACTCATCAGATTTGCATTCCTCGTTAATTTGATTTTATAATGATAAGTGATTGGATAGCATATCCTAAACAATATGACATTGAAATCCCAATACTCAGGGAGATTTATAAATCAAGCGGGGGAGCAGAGATAGACAATTCAAATGGAAGGAGGATTAATAATGAAAAGAGCATCAGTCATAATTTTTATGTTACTCGTCGCCTTTTATTCCGGATATGTATCGGCTCAACAAAAAGGTTTCGGTTTAGGCATCATTGTAGGCGAACCGACAGGGATCAGTTTTAAGAACTGGTTGGGAAGTCAAACGGCAATAGATGGAGGCATTGCTTGGTCATTTACTAAAAATGAATCACTGCATTTCCATTTGGATTATCTTATTCATAACTTCAATATCTTTAAAACGAAAACCTACAATCTGGCACTTTATTATGGAATTGGAGGCAGGGTTAAAGCTGAGGAGGAAAGCAGAGTTGGTGTTCGAATTCCAGTTGGTATAAATTATCTCTTTAGAGGTGCCCCCTTGGATATTTTCCTTGAGATTGTTCCCGTGTTAGATTTGATACCCGGTACTGAGTTTGAGCTCACAGGTGGCGTTGGAATACGGTATTATTTTTAATTATTGGGGACGCTCCATTAGGCACCACCCTATACTAATGTACTTGTTGGTTATTAAAAAAAATCATTAATTGCCTCAATTCGGAATATCTCCATTTAATATGCCACCGGAATTCTGCAGACCTAAGTACGTAGATAGAGTAGGTTCCGACGAATGTCGCTGCGGGCCTTTGCTGTCATTCTTAAGCTCCTAAATTGATCAGTGAATTATAAGTAACTGTCAACCGTGGTCAAGAATTGTATACCTACGTAATTGTGGGATTCTAGACTAGTATGGCCCCTAATGAAACGTCCCCGTTGTTGACCGGACGTGTTTTTCATGTATATTATAGTTAACAAAGTTGATTCAAGGATGTGAACTCAATGGAATTGATTGATCGCTATCATACTTTTTTGATTCTGGTCATGGTTTGTTTCTCACTTTTTTTCACTCAATGTCAAAAACCGCGGATCCCTGAGTTCAAGACATTCCGGTTGATCGATCATCTAGAAAAAGAAAACATCATCCGATCACCGTTGACAAACTCTCCCAATCCTGGAAATGATTCATTTCCCTTAAAATCATTCCTTATGAATGACCTTGGGACAGGAGAAAATTCTTTTCTGTTGAAAAGAAAATTAAGACTCGGAAGCAGTGTGTACAATATAATTTTTAGTCCTCCGGAATCTCATTTCAGATTCAGGGGTCCAATTCCCGAACAAAGCATTTTAGAGTTCAGCATCGGAATCGTAAGAGACAAAAATTCTTCTATAAAAACAAATTCCTCAGATCCAAAGAAAGATGGAGTTGTGTTTTTGGTCACTCTTGAAAGAGAAAATCATCTTTCAAAAGCACCTCAATCCCCCTCCAGCCACAGACGAAATCACCTTCAATCAGTCTTCCCATCGTATCTATCTCACTTCTGTTCCAGAAAATGCCACCCTTTCCATTAAAACTAAAGGTGAAGTCCCTTGTTTTGCTTACTGGATCAATCCCGTGATCTATCAGGCAAACAACAAAAAAAGCAATATCATCTTAATCTCCATTGATACGCTCCGTGCAGACCATCTGGGCTGCTACGGGTATCCAAAAAATACCAGCCCCCATATCGATTCTCTTGCTTCAGACGGGACTCTTTTTAAGAATGCCTTCTCTTCCTGTCCGTGGACTCTCCCTTCTCATGTATCCATAATGACCTCTTTATTTGTAGCCCACCATCAAGTCTCTAACCATAGAGAAAAAATCACTTCGTCTCACTTAACCCTTGCGGAGGTATTGAGAAAAAACCACTTCTTCAACACTGCCTTCACAGGGAGTGGATTTGTCAGCGCTCATTACGGTTTTTCACAAGGATTCGACGCTTATCATGAAGGACCCGGATCCATCACTCACGTGGACTCAGCAGAAATCATGTATAAAGCCTTCTCAAACTGGCTGAATAAAAATAAAGGGAAGAGATTTTTCCTTTTTCTTCATACTTATCAGACTCATGACCCCTATTCCAGCCATCATCCGTACAGCCATTTATTTTTGCAAGAAAATTCCAAATGGACCGATCTTGATCTTATAGGATATCTTGGAGGATGGTCAGGAATCTTTAAAAAACTGCCTGAAAATGAGAAAAAAAACGCTGAAGAACTTTACGATGGTGAAATCCGTTACATGGATGAAACCTTTATAGGACCACTGATCGCAAAGCTTAAAGAGGATGATTTGTATGACAACACCATGATCATTTTTACCAGCGATCATGGAGAAGAATTCTTTGACCATCAAGGGTGGACCCACGGACACAGCCTCTACAACGAATTGATCCGAGTCCCTTTGATCATAAAATTTCCCCATGGTAAATTCAGTGAAAGAGCCATCTCCAGTGCGGTTTCTGTTGTGGATATCATGCCAACAGTTTTGGATGAGATGGGCATTGATTTTTCTGACATGGTTCTGGATGGACAAAGCTTGTTTCCTGTGATCAAAGGAAGAGAAACTGAAGACAGATTCTTTCTTGCGGATATTGAAGGCAATCTCTTGGGAGCCCACATCCCACAAAGAATCTGCATGAATCAGGGAAAATACAAATTGATTCTCAACAAAGAATTCAGCCAGGAGGACCTCGACTTTTTCACAGAGCCTCCAACAGAACCCTCCAGGATCGAGCTGTACGACCTGGCCAATGATATGAAAGAAAAAAATAACATCGCTAATAAAAACCCAAGTCTTGTCCAGGCTATAGTTCAAAAAATAAACGACATTTACAGTCAGGCCAAAAAACTAAAGTCAAGAGAAGCAGAAATTGATGAAGATTTTAAGGAACAATTGAAGGCATTGGGATACATCCATTGATAATATGATAATATGGGGACGCTCCATTAGGCACCACCCTATAAACTGAAAATCCATGACGAAGGTTTTTTTGCCCTGAAAAACTAAGCTTTAACTTTAATTTTCTATCAAGCACCATGAAGCCAAATTGAGCGGGAAACAACATAATCTGTATTGACCGGGTATATTTTTTAGGTATATGATGGGCCAAGAAATAAATTTATAGAAAAAGGGTAATATCAAGAGGAGGTGTTCATAAAATGAACGATCAGGAGGGAAAACTCACACAACCTGGGCTGCCCAGGGGGTTTGTTGGCTGGATTGTTGCTTGGATAATGCCGTTACCTCATAGCTTAATATATAGGCGTGTATCCAAGGTCCTGAATTTGCAGCCCGAAGATGACGTCATTGATATTGGCTGCGGGAGCGGACATTTCCTCAAAAAATATGCATCTCACGTCCATAGTGTGGCTGGCCTTGACCTTTCTAATATCCAGGTTAAAATGGCAAAACGCAAGCTCAGAAAACGTATTGCTGAAGGAACAGCAGAGATCATGCAGGGCGATGCATCGCAACTGCCCTGGGATGACAACCGATTCAGTGTCGCTACTACAATGGGCAGTTTCATCGGATTTCCTAAACCTTTAGAGTCATTAAAGGAAATATATCGCGTGCTCCGCCCCGAAGGGCGAACAGTCGTTAGCATAGAGTACAATGCGGAAGACGGAAAGGACCATTCGAAAGAGATTAAAAAATATGGTATGCATGTCTGGACTGAAGGCCAGGTTCGGACGATGATGAAAGAAGCTGGATTTTCAGAGATTTCCTTCACCTATGATAAAGGGCTTGGGATGTCTCATATGATGTTCGCCTGCGGGATGAAAAGATAGCCAATCCCGTCGACTCGCTGCGGTATGAATAAGAAAAAATATCTTTTAATCCATCATCTCGTTGGGTTCCAGTCCTTCTCCTGGTAATAATGATCAGATACCGGTCTGACAATCCTTTTTATTTTCTCGATCTCTTCAACAGTTAACAGGCCTTGCCATGCGCCAGCTAATTTTCGGCTGTTTCTTTTGAGATGAAAGGGGTTTTTGTCTTCAGGCGTCACGGTTTCGCTCTGTGTGCTGGAAATGATTCTATTTTTCATCTTTTTTGAAAAAAAGATATTCAATTTTTCAAATATTTTTTCGAATTCTCCTAGCGGATGCCTGCATAAATCTTCGTGCCTCACTAAGATCCAATCTTTATTTTTTTCCATAAAACGTGTCAACACGTCCATGACTATCAGCCACAACAGACTTATCTCCTCCACTCGGTCTCTGTATTTTTCAAGCGGCATCTTTGAGAAATACTTACGGATAAGAGTTTTTTGCTGTACTATACGATCCAGATCAGAGGGCCATCCCATCCGTTTAAAACTCGCCACCACAGCCGCAGGATGTCTCACCAGGACAATGACCTTCAATCCATATCTCCGTGCGAGAAAATCAGAAGAAAAGCAGGCATTGGGTTCTTTGAGTAAAGGCTGGGGGTAGCCCCGGACCCTTCTTTTCATGCTGAAAAAAGACCGGACTGTTTCTTTAGCCATATGCTTTATGATATTTTTTTCCATCTCGCTTTTGTAGGTCAAATTGATCAATTTCTTCAGGATAGGCTCATATTTATGGATGTTGTGTTCATCAATGTAATGATATTTTTGAAAAGGCTGGGTCTCCTGAAATAAGCATACCGGATTGATAAATTCATGGACATAAAAATAGTATTTGGAGGCACTGATCACTCTTCCCAACCATGTGGTCCCGCTCCGAGGCACTCCGGTCACTAACAAAGGCCTGATTTCATTCAACTCTTCACTTCCTTCGATCGAATGGATACAGTTTACTCTATTTACCTACCTGATACAATTAACCCGGACTTTTCATAAAAAAATGGCGATGAGCATTTTTTGGGGAAATTCTCTTTTGACAACCATTTTAAAAACAGATAGCATCAGAAGCGGAGAGAGGAGATGATTTTTTTGAAAAGAGCTTCCCTGTATTTAGGGGTAATATTTCTTCTTTTTATGGTGACGGGTGTAGGCTGCAAAAAAAAGAGTGATTCAAACCCAGACAACGTGATTTTGATTGTGGTGGATGCACTGAGAGCCGATCATCTGAGCTGTTATGATTATAAGAGAAAGACCACGCCTCATATTGATCTTCTGGCTCAGAATTCATTGATCTGTGTGAATTCATTCAGCCAGTCCACTCAGACCCCCACTTCTATGGCGTCTTTATTCACCGGCACTTACCCTCTTGTACATAAAGTCTTTGTGCCTCCCAATATCAATAATGAATACAGTGTGCTCCCGGAGTCTTTGTGGCTTATTTCAGAAGTCATGCATAAAAAGGAATTTTATACCTCGGCGGTCACAGCCTGCGGCTGGGTCTCGGCTGATTCAAACTATGACCAGGGATTTGATGAATTCCATGTGGTAAAAAGAGGAGATCCCCATATTATAGGGGATGCTATCCAATTCATCCGGGAGAAAAAAAACGAAAACTTTTTCCTGTATGTACACCTCCTGGATCTCCATGATTATTTCTGGCTCGATAAGGAGATCAAGAACCATGAGTTCCTTAAGCCTTCTTACGAATTGTCCCAAAAGATGAAGGAGCTCCACTCCAAAAAACCCAAAGAGGTCTACCAGTATTTAAATAATCCAGACAAAGAAATAGAGTTGACTGAACAGGATTTGGATTATTTGATAGACCGCTATGACAGTTATCTCTTCCACACAGACAAATTGATCGGTGACCTGGTCAAGGCCCTTCAGGAAGAAGGGATTTTTGAAAAAACCATGGTCATCCTCACAGCGGATCATGGGGAGAAATTTATGGAACACGGTGAAATGGCGCACGGAGGAAAGACCTTGTATAATGAAGTGGTCCATGTGCCTTTGATCTTTCACAGTCAACAATTGTTCCCTGAGATAAGAACCGTTCGAACATTGGTTGAGCATGTGGATATACTCCCCACGCTTGTGGATATCTATGATGCAGGGGACATCAAAATAGGGAATTTCAATCAGCTTCAGGGACAAAGCCTTCTCAAAAAGGAGATCGATAAATCTGTTTTCATCGTAAGTCCGAGCCGGAGCCATATGAAGGTCATAAACGGGAATTGGAGCCTGATTTATTCCAGGAAGGGAGAAGAGATAGAGCTTTATGATCTGGAAAAAGACCCTCTGGAAAAAAATGACCTTTCAGAACAAGATAAAGATGTCCGGGACCAAATGCTTGAGATTTTGCGGGAAAAGATGAATGAATCTCTGGATATAAGCCAGGTGGTGGATCATGAGGTTAAAAAAATCGATAATGAAGTGAAAGAGGCTCTCAAATCCCTGGGTTATATTAAGTAAAAAATCAGGATTCGTACTTTTTGATTTGCTTTTTTGCTTTTTTTATGAATTTCCCAAAATCACGGTCTTTCTCTCTCTTTTCAAGTCGAGTCATGGTGTGAAATTCATTTTCTTTTACAAGTTTTATGTAATTCTCATATTGACTTTTATCCAGATCACCTGACTTTACGGCTTCCAGCACGGCACAGCCGGGTTCATGCGTGTGCGTGCAGTTCGAGAATCTGCAACGCTTGGATAGGTCCTGAATTTCAGAAAAAACACTTTTTATGCCTGTCTTCGAATCAATCATCCCGATTATTTTTTATTGACTTCACACTTTTCAATCCCCTAATATCATATGTGGCCATGGATCTTCTGCGCTCCAAATTGCTAAGGCGTCTCTTATCTTCCCGGTATTATCCGATTTCAGCCCAGGTCTTCACCTTCCTTTGCTTTGCCCTTCTTATAGCCGGGGGCCTGGCTGTCCCTCATGTCTCTGAAAAAATGGCAGGGACCTTGCGGAACACTAACCTGGCCGCTCTCATTGTCTGGTCTCTGTGGTGGCCTCTTGTGATCATAAGCGCGGTGCTGTTCGGGCGCATATGGTGCCAGGTTTGTCCCATGGAGCTTATCAATTCTCTGTTTAGCAAAATCGGCCTGAAGCGCCGGGCCCCCCGCTTTTTTACCTCCGGGTGGGGCATTACGCTCTTTTACTCTTTAGCTCTTCTGGGATTCATCCGCACGTTTTGGGCCCACCGCTTTCCCGAACGCATGGCCGTATTTTTCCTTTTTCTCTTTGCCACGGCAGTGGCGGTCGGATTCATTTATGAAAAAAGGGCTTTTTGTGATTATTTATGCCCCGTGGGACGGCTTTTAGGCCTTTATTCCTGCTGTTCTTTTTTTGAATGGAGAGCCAGGGATAAAGAAATCTGCAAAAATTGCAAGACCAAAGACTGTGTCGCCCCGCAAAATGCCTACACCCTGACCTCTCGAAGCTGCACCAGTAATCTCTATCCTCCCAAAATAAAGGATAACCGGAGCTGTTTGGTGTGTACGAACTGCCTCAAGGTCTGCCCCTATAAGAACCTGAGTTTTTCCCTGCGAAAGCCCATGTCTGATCTCTTCAGTTCCCTAAAGCTTACGGCTGCCGAATTTTTTCTTCTTTTTCTGGCAAGCGGGCTGGCCGTATGGGAAATATCCGAGGAATGGTCAGCAGCAGAAGAAGTGATGCTTTATATCCCGGATCATATCACTTCTTGGCTGGGAGCTTCCGGGGAACTGGGGCATCTCATTCATGCGCTTGTGCTTTTTGTGGGCCTACCCGCCGTGCTATTTCTCATCCCTGGAATCATAGGAAAATATATGAACCGAACGTCTTTAATGGATTCATTGAAAACGTTCAGCCTTATCTTTCTCCCTGTAGTGGCACTGACCCATATGCTCAAAGCCCTGTTCCGAATAAGCTCAAGGCTTCCCTACTATGCTTTAGCCATAAAGGACCCGGTTGGATACAAAACAGCAGAACTTCTTCTGGCCGGAGATATCTCCTTAAACAAACATCTACCCTCTCTCCTTTCACCCTATCTCAGCGCTTTGGCTCTTCTGATCTTTGCAGGGGCACTGGCTGTGGTCTGGATGGTCGGAATAAAAAGCCCGGCCTTTAAGTCCTTGAAAAGGACAGGAAAGATAGCTTATGTGGCTGCGGCTGTGGTTTACTGCCTGATACTCATAACCGCCACAATTTTTGCCCGGCTTTAATCCCTTTGCTTTTTCTTTCTTAAGTAAAATGTTTTTCATTCGACCAGCAACCTTTTATACTATGTATACGTATTATATATAAGTAAATTACGTAAAACCTTATTGAACAGACGTAAGATGAGTAAATCCAAGCCATACCCGCCAAAACTGGGCCAGAAGCTGCTTTCTTATCTGGCCCGTTATGAGTTAGAGCACTCTATCTCCGGAGACTTCAGTGAGGAATATAAAGAGCATGTAAAGGAGAAGGGGACATTCTGTGCTTTTTTATGGTACTGGGGGCAGCTTCTTTATGCGCTTGCCGCCTATTCCAAATTATCTTTTTTTATAGGAGCGGCCATGCTTAAAAATTATTTTAAAATCACATGGAGAAACATCAAAAACAACAAGGTCTACTCATTCATCAACATCATGGGACTGGCTGTGGGAATGGCCTCATGTATTCTGATCCTTCTCTGGGTCAAGGATGAGCTGAGTTATGACAAATTCCACGAAAACTACAGCCACATCTTTCAGACAAATGTTGAACTCCAAGGCACAAAATACCGAAGCAATCCTTTAGCCCTGGCAAAGACTTTCAAGAATCAGTATCCGGAAGTGAAGAGAATCACGAGATACAGTTCCAGGTACTGGCTCATAAAACACGGGGACAATATCTATAATGAGAACGGAAGCCTGGTGGATGATGATTTCTTGAAGATATTTACCTTCCCGCTCCTTAAGGGAAATCCAGAGTCCGTTTTTGCAAGCAAGGATTCGATCGTTATCACAGAGCGCACCGCCTTTAAGTATTTCGGCAATCAGGACCCCATCGGTAAGTCACTCCTGATCAATAACACTCTTGAGCTGATTGTGACCGGTGTTTTAAAAAATGTACCAAAAAACTCACACCTTCAGTTTGATTTTCTCGCTCCAATGAAGCTTATGGGTGAAAGAGGAGAAACCAGCTGGTCTTATGAAGCCTGGACCTACCCTCAATTAGAGGAAAATGTTTCTCTTGAGGATTTTGGGGATAAGATCTCAGGATTCATCATGGAACATGACAAAAGGACAAACGAGAAAGAGATTCTTCACATCCGGCCTCTGTCAAAAGTCCATCTCTATGCGCTCAATGGAACGGATCCCATTCTTTATGTCTATATTTTCCTGGCTATTGCTGCGGCTGTGCTGATCATTGCCTGCATCAATTTCATAAATCTTTCCACAGCCAGGTCCAACACCCGGGCCAAAGAAATCGGCATGAGAAAAGTGGTGGGAGCGGAAAGAACAGATATCATTAAGCAGTTCATCGGGGAGTCGTTTATGTTGTCTTTGATCGCTCTTCTCATATCCATCACTCTGGTTTATCTTTTTCTGCCCGCTTTCAATAGCCTTGCACAAAAACAGATGACGCTGGACATATTCAGCGGTGTTTCCACATGGATTCTGCTCCTAGGGCTCATCCTCTTTACAGGACTGGCAGCCGGAAGTTACCCTGCTTTCATGCTTTCCTCATTTAAGCCTGCGGATACACTCAAGAGGGGAAAACTGCAGTCAGGCACCGGTGGTTTTATATTGAGAAAGGTCCTGGTTGTCGGTCAATTCACGGCGACCATTGTATTGATCATCGGGACTGTTGTCATGTTCAAACAGATCAACTACATCAAAAATAAAGACATAGGACTGGACAGAGAGCATGTGGTTGCCATCTCCATGAACAGGGAATTGAGAGGATCCTATAGGTCGTTTAAAAATGAGATCAAACAAAATTCACATGTTATCAATGTTTCGGCTGCCCGGAGATACCCCACCAACATAAGTCATATGAACCCTGTTTATTGGGAAGGAAAAGGCCCTGAAGACTATGTCACCATGACTGATTCCTCTGTGGATTATGACTATTTCAAAACACTCGGTATGGACATTATACAGGGCCGGAGCTTTTCGGAAAAATATCCAACGGATAAGGAAAATTATATTCTCAATGAAGAAGCTTTGAGGATCACAGAGCTGGAATCTCCCATCGGAAAGATGTTTTCCTGTTGGGAAGATGAGGGAAAGATCATCGGCATCGTCAAGAATTTTAATGCCAGTTCCCTTCATAGTGACATAGAACCGGTCATTTTTACTATGTCCCAGAGGCACGGCTCTTACAGCTTTATCTTTGTTAAGATCACACCCACTGATATTCCCGGAACTCTCGCTTTTTTGAAAAACAAAGCCGCTCAATTCGCCCCAAACAATCTGTTCGAGTACAGATTCCTTGATGATGTGTTTAACAGCCAGTATCAAAATGATGAACGGAGAGGCGAGATCTACAAATACTTTACATTTCTTGCCATATTCATTTCCTGTTTGGGGCTTTTCGGTATGGCCTCGTTCACTGCGGAACAGCGCACCAAGGAAATCGGGATCCGCAAGGTCCTCGGAGCCTCTATAAGCAATATCATGGGCCTCATCTCCAAAGAGTTTCTGGTCCTTCTCCTCGTATCCAATGTGATTGCCTGGCCCGTGGCTTATTTTCTCATGGATAGACTGCTGAATAACTATGCCTACCGGACATCTCTATCTGTATGGATCTTCATAATATCAGGACTGACTGTGGTTCTGGTGGCCCTTCTGACCGTGTGTGTAAAAATCGTCAGGGCAGCCCGTGCTAATCCCGTCGATTCACTCCGATATGAATGAATCATTTGGGATAGTCTGATTGTCCGTATGTGTACATTCAGTGTTTCAGAAACGAACACATATCCTTAATACTTAACCCTGTTCTGATAAACTCACCTATAGGAACTGAATTGGCACAAAACATGCATACAAAGATATCGATAGTATCTTCGAACAGGGTTCGTATGAGGAGAAAAATCCATGTTTGATCTGGAAAAAGCGATTCGGGAATGGAAAAAAGGGGCCCGGTTTATGCCGGCTCTTGTCTGGAACTACTTCAAGACGTCCCTGCGGAAGATCAGACGCCATAAAGTCTACTCCTTTTCTAATATCCTGGGATTGGCGATCGGAATGGCCTGCTGCCTTCTGATCTTTCTGTATGTCAGCCAAGAACTGAGTTATGACCGCTATCACAGTGACGCGGATCGTATTTATAGAGTGGCTCAGAAAATCACCAGAGGTTCGGTGGAAAGAGATTTTGCGAGAGTCGCGGCTCCCTTGATTCCGGCTGTAAGAGAAAATTTCCCGGAGGTCGAACACGCGGTGCGTTTCCAGACGTTCGAATGGATGCAAAACCTCATAAAACATGATGAAAAGAAATTTTACGAGGAAAGGGTTATGATCGCTGAGAATGAGATATTCAACGTCTTATCCATTCCTTTCCTTAAAGGAAACCCGGAAACCGCATTGACCCGGCCACACACCGTTGTTATCTCCGAGTATATGGCTGAAAAGTACTTTGGCGATGAAGATCCGCTGGGAAAGACTCTGGAGATGCATGGCAAGAACTATGAAGTCACAGGAATCGTTGCCGATCCTCCGGAAAACACTCATATTCCTTACGGTTTCATTGTCTCCATACTGGGATGGGAGAGGGTTTGGAATTTTGACAATTGGGGTTGGACAGGTTTTTATGCTTATGTCAAACTCAAATCCCGTGTCGATCCCCGTGCCTTTGAAGATAAGATCCGTCATATAGCTGACAAATATATCCTTGAAGAAATGGAAGAATCGGGTGTGATTGTTTCTTTTTATCTGCAGCCGATCCAAAGCATCCACCTCCATTCCAACTTGGCCACAGAGATCGAAGCTCCGGGAAATCCTGTTTATCTATATATTTTTTCAGTAATCGGATTTCTCATACTCTTCGTCTCCTGTGTCAATTTCATAAATCTTTCCACGGCCCGGTCCGCAACAAGGGCCAAAGAGGTCGGGATACGCAAGGTCATAGGGGCACATAGATTGCAACTGGCATCTCAGTTCTTAGGAGAGACTCTTCTGATGTGCGGAGTCGCTCTTTGTGCGGCTCTCGTGTTCGTCACTCAAGTATTACCCTTCTTCAATAATTTATCAGGAAAGCATTTTGGGCTTGAAATGTTGCTCAAGCCTGTTAACATGGCTGTTTATTTGGGACTGGCTGTCATTGTAGGGTTTGCGTCGGGGATTTATCCCGCCTTCCTTCTCTCTCTTTTCAAACCTGCGCGGACTCTCAAAGGCTCTTTTGATCCGGAAACAAAAAATGTTTCTTTAAGAAAAATTCTTGTGGTTAGCCAGTTCTCTATCACGATCTTTCTCATAATCGCAACGTTTATCGTGTTCAGGCAGATCAGTTTCATGAAAAACCAATACCTGGGATTTGACAAAGAACAGAAGCTGATCATACCTGCCGCATTCCATAATAATCATGAATCCATAAAAGCCGAATTTCTAAGACACCCTTCCATTTCAGGAGCCACAGCCATATGGAATGCCCCAGGGAGACAAACAAACCTGCTTGAATCCAGATTGATGGAGGAAGCCGATGAAAAGGCCCAGAGCATGGATTTTCTTTATGTTGACCCAGACTTCATTCCTGAATACAAGATCGAAATGGCAGCAGGAAGAACTTTCCAGAAAGAAGTAACCACGGATACCTACGATTCTTTCGTAATCAACGAGACTGCTTCGCAAGCTTTTGGATTTGAATCGTCTGAGGAAGCCTTAGGCAAACAGATCTATGAAGGAGGATCCGGGAATGTGGCCCCAATAATCGGTGTGACAAGGGATTTCCACTTCAAAGGTCTTCAGACCCGAGTAGAACCGCTTATAATGCAGTTGCGTCCGGATATGTTTCGATACCTTAGTCTGACTGTAAAAACAGATAATCTCAGAGATACTCTCGCTTTTATTGAAAAAAGATGGAGTGAACTCCAACTGGGTGAAGTTTTCAGTTACGTCTTCCTCGATGAAGACTTCAACCGCCTATACGGTTCTGAAGAAAAATTAGGTCATATGTTTGGTGCCTTCACACTGATTGCCATTTTTATATCAGGTCTGGGTCTTGCCGGACTGGTCTCCTTCTCAGCTGAACAAAGGACTAAAGAAATCGGGATAAGAAAGGTGCTGGGAGCCTCTGTTCCGAATATCCTTGTTCTTCTGTCCAAGGAATTCATGATATTGGTGCTTCTTTCCAACCTTATAGCCTGGCCTATTGCCTATTTTTCCTTGCAGAAATGGCTCCAAAATTTCGCCTATCAAACACATCTGGGATTGGAGATCTTTTTGTTCTCAGGAATGCTTATTCTGGGAATATCTCTTATTACAGTAAGCTACCAATCCATCAAAACAGCCATGGCCAATCCTGCGGATTCCCTCCATTATGAATAAGAGATAAGAATTTTTATTGACTGGATTTGTTTTTTCTATGTATCATTGGGAATACTTTATATTCACTAGGATAATT
>CAZSZS010000006.1:0-29760 GCA_964611275.1 uncultured Eubacteriales bacterium | reverse complement strand
GGAACCCCATGAGAATTTGATACTTGTCTTGAAACCGACTTTCAAGGGAAGCGATGACTTTAGGCATGGGCTGGGCCACCATTTCTTTCTGAGAGAAGAAGAAGGCGATTTTTTGTCCGCTCCGGTCTTTCAGCAGTTCGGAAAAACGCGTCAATTTTTGTTCATCCACATCCCTAAGATAATTCAAACGATTAAGAGCGGATCTGTATTTCTGAAGGATATAATCCAGGGCGTCTTCATCATACGGAGGCAGCGAACTTCGTGACCCGTAAAGAGTCTTTATCCCGGCTACTGCATTCAAGTCAGCTGTTATGTTCTCAAGTTCTTTAAGGGTGTTTCTGTATTCAGCATTTCCCATGATCGTATCTTTCCTCACTATGCTTTTGAGCTGCTCTGCTATCTGCTCTTTCCCTTGAAAGTCCCATGAGATATCCTTCAGGTTATAGGCTTTGACCGGAGTCAGTATAAAAAGGGAATCGCCTTCAAGAACCACATTCTCGAAAAAAAGGTCAATGGCCTTTTCTACTTTCGGAAAATATTCCCAGATGTCAAAAAGAAGAACAAAATTTCTGGAGACATCCGGAGCCATCCGGGCCTCCTTTTCTTCTTTTCTCTCTATGTTTGTCTTTTTGATCACATAACATGCCGTAATCTTCTGGGGTTTGCCGTTCTCATAGACCTCAAAATCATCAATGGTCAGATCATCGACGAATCTATCCTTATCAAAGACCCGCACCGGAACTTCGATGTTGACCACGATCTCATCATGCTCGATCTCCTGGGCAAACAAAGCAAGGCATAAAACCAGTATTCCCCATATAGATACGAGTTTTTTCAAGTCAAGGCTCCCTTATTAAACACACACACCCTACTCTAGTACCAGCAAAAAATGTGCCATTTGAATTTCTGGTTTGCTGAGAATCCAGACAGCAATATTTTATCATATATAAGAGACAAATGTATCAAAAATGTGACAGTTTAGAAAAGCCGTTCCTGGTTTTTCTTTACAGATTTCCCGAAGATGATTATAATGACAACTCACTATCACCATGAACCTGTTAAACTGCGGAAGTGGCGGAATTTGGTAGACGCGTAAGCCTCAGGAGTTTATGGCCCAAAAGGCCGTGTGGGTTCGAGTCCCACCTTCCGCACCAATGCCTCCTCAAAGAAACAAGGGGGGAAACCACATGTATGCTCCGGCCTTAAGAAAATCCTCCGGATATAAGATCCTGCTCATAAATCCATGGATCTACGATTTTACCGCTTATGACTTCTGGCTTAAGCCTCTGGGCCTGCTTTATATGGCGTCCCTAATTGAAAAATATACGGGTGCCAAAATCTCCTTTATTGACTGTCTGGACACGAGCCATCCCCTTTTAAAGAAAAAACAGAGAAGAAAAAAAGACGGGAGAGGCCCCTTCCCGAAGACAGAAGTGAGAAAACCGGATGCGCTCAAAAGAGTGCCCCGCCGATTTTCCCGTTACGGAATTCCCATAGAACTTTTTATTCATGAGCTGGATCAAGTGAAAAGAGCTGACCTGGTCCTACTCACCTGCACCATGACCTACTGGTATCCCGGAGTCCGCCATGTGATCGAAATCATAAAGGAGCGGCTCGGTGATGTGCCCGTGGTACTGGGGGGTGTGTACCCCACACTCCTTCCCGAACACGCGGAAAAAGAAACAGGAGCTGATATCATCATACAGGGTCCCGGAGAGAAAAAAATACTGCCTCTGCTCCGTGCCCTTTTCGGAGACAGATTCAGTCCTTCGCTTCGGTTTGACCATTTGGGCGACCTTCCTTTCCCTGCCTATCATCTGCTGAGAAACAAGGACTCCCTCCCTATCCTCACTTCCCGGGGGTGCCCGTTTGACTGCTCCTTTTGTGCGGGTCCTGTCCTTTACCCCCGATTCACCCAACGAAATCCCGGCTCTGTTACAGAAGAAATCCTTCATATGGTCAGCACATATCAAACCAAAAATATCGCTTTTTATGACGATGCCTTACTGGTCAACAAGAAAAATCACATCCATCCTATACTGAAAGAACTCATAGAAAAAAACATAAGGGCTTCATTTCATACGCCTAACGGCCTTCATATAAAAGATATCGATAGAACAACTGCCGGACTCTTTAAAGAAACAAACTTCCAATCGCTTTTTCTGAGCCAGGAGACATTTGACCCGGACATCATAAAAAACTCCTGCCCGAAGGTAAATCCCGGGGACCTGGAGAAAGCGGTGGAAAACCTGGAGCGGGTGGGATACTTAAAAAAAGATATCAATGTGTACCTGCTGACCGGGCTTCCGGGACAAAAATTTCCCAGCGTCAAGGAAAGTATAGAACAGGTCATAAAAATGGGATTGCGGCCCAGGCTGGCTTATTTTTCCCCGGTTCCCCATACATCAGACTGGAACAAACTGGTATCTGAAAAAAAACTCAGCGAAAAAGACGATCCTCTGCTTCATAACAAACTGGTTGCTCCCTATTACTGGGGAGATATTTCCCCGGAAGAATTCGATACATTAAAAAATAGGCTCCATACGGCACAATGAGACAATCTCTGTCCCTTTCGGTCGTATGCAAGAACATGAAGGGAGAACAAGCCGTTTCATAGAATTTTACACTTTCGCTCAATGCTCTATAATAAGAGAGGCAACTATTTTATTTAAAAAGAGTTTAAAAACCTGATAACTGATAAAGAGGAGATGTTGAGTGATAAATACAAACAAGCTGATTCTCATGATGCCTTTGCTGTTCATTACGATATTAAGCCAGGGGATCTCTGACACCAAAGACCTGCCTGAACCCTACAAAAAATGGCTGGAGCAAGAGGTCGTCTACATCATATCTCCTGTGGAGAAAGACGTCTTCCTCAAGCTCCGTTCAGACCGGGAACGGGACCTGTTCATTGAAGCCTTCTGGAAACACAGGGACCCGACTCTCAGCACCGATGAAAACGAATTTAAAAAAGAACACGATCGGCGCATAGAACATGCGAATCAATACTTTGGCAAAGGAACCCCCAAGCCCGGATGGAACACAGACAGAGGCAGAATATATATCATCCTTGGAGAACCCGGTAATATCCAGACTTATGACGCCAAGATCGAAATCTATCCTGTAGAGACCTGGTTCTATCAGAACATGGAAGACAGGGGGCTTCCCCCTGCTTTCCAGCTCATGTTCTTTCAGGACAAAGGTCACGGTGAGTACAAACTCTATAATCCCATAAACCACGGCCCCCAGGCGCTTCTCACCACTTTTGAAGAAGACCCTACAGATTATATTGCGGCTTATGAAAGAATGAAGATGATCGAACCTTCTCTAGCTGACGCCTCACTGACCCTGATACCCGGAGAAAGGCAGGCCTCTTATGGGAGACCCAATATATCTTCCATCCGTCTTCTCAATGAAATCGAGAATGCTCCTTTAAGGCAAGTAAACGACATCTACGCCAGAAAATACCTTGAATATAAAGACACGGTCGAGGTGGAGTATTCCACCAACTATATCGGGAATTCCTCCCTGGCAAAAACAAAAAAAGACACAAACGGCGTGGATTTTATCCAGTATGTCATAGAGCCACAAAGGCTCTCCATTGATCATTATGAGGATAAATACTTTACGACTTTAGAGCTCTACGGGACAGTCACTGATATGCAGGACAGGTTCATCTATCAGTTTGAAAAAAAGATCCCTTTGGAATTCAGTGAAACGCAGGTCCATCAAATAAAAAGCAGACCCTTTAATGTAATGGATGTGTTTCCCATTATTCCCGGCAGGTTCAAAATATCAGTTCTGATGAAAAACACCACATCTAAAGAATTCACATCTCTGGAAAGAAATATTTTTATCCCGGGCCCGGAAAACCCAATCCAGATGACCTCGCTGATGCTGGCTTATGAAATAAAAAAAGACAGGACTCAAGAAAACCTTATCCATCCCTTCCGAATAAGGGATTACCAGCTGTACCCGCCTGTAAACCGTCTTTTTGTAAAAGATGGTCTGCTTGTCACCGCCTTTCAAATACACGGACTGGATGACGCAGAAAAGAATAACTATGCGCTTAAATATCAATTCTTTAAAAACAAAGCGCCCCATATTGAATTCACAAAAGACATCACAGAGTATCCGGAAAGGCCCCTGTTTACAGAGAAAATTTCTCTCAACGGTCTTGCTCCCGACCACTATACGCTCAGAGTCAGCCTTTTCAACGGACGCACTCAAATCGTATCTTCTGAAGAAGAATTTGATATAAGTCATTCCGAAAGTATGCCCAGACCCTGGTACTATTTCCTGCGCCTGACAGAAGAGGAGGACCCTGCGTTCACCTATACGCTCGGTCTGCAGTTATTCAACTCCGGTGATCTAGAAAAAGCCCTCCCCAAATTGGAAAAGGCATATAAAAACAAAAATAACTCTGAGGAAATCGCTCTAAACATAGCGCGCATCCACATCGCCGCTAACAATTATGAGCCTGTCATTTCCTTGCTTTCCCCATATATCAATCATGACGAGCCTCCGAAGCAAGCGACCTGTTTTCTGTTAGCTCTGTCTTATAAAAAACTGGGGGAATTTGAGGAAGCAGTCCGTACTTATAAAAAAGCCATAGCTGCATACAATGCATCCCCTGAACTCCTCAATCCCCTGGGTGAGTGTCTGCTGCAGCTTGGCAGGAAAAAAGAAGCACTTGGAACATGGGAGAAGTCACTGAAAATAAATCCGGACCAGCCTGAAATCAAGGAAAAAATAAAGACACTCGACAACAAATGAATTCAGCCCGGAAGATAAGGAAAAAAAATTCAAAAATCACCATTCCTCTTTATATCCCGCTTCTTTTGCTGGCACTTCTTCTGCTTTCTTCCTGTCGTACCTATCAACTGGAGCAAAATCTGGAATCCGACGATGCTGAATTTTACAACAAAGTCATGTATATCATCACGCAACAGGAAAAAAAGGTCTTCCTCGAACTTCCTCATTCTGAGAGGAAAGCCTTTCGGGAGGAGTTCTGGGAAAAACGCGACCCCTCCCCCGAAACCGAGGAAAATGAATTTAAAACAACATACTTCAACAGAATACAAAAAGCCGACGAACTGTTCATAGGTGAAGGGAGACAGGGCTGGGCTACAGACCGGGGACGCATCTATATTCTGTTCGGCCCTCCTACAGACAGAATGACCTCTTTCCCATCCGGCTTCAGTAATGCATGCAGAGAGATATGGTATTACGGTAACTTTCCTGTTGTTTTTATCGACAAGTACTGTACTGGCCAATTCAAACTGGTTACCTATGACCTCAGCTACATCCGTCATCTGAATTTGAGATACATGAGTGATCTTGCCTCCGCACAATCTAAAGCCCAGCAGCCACCGGGGGAGGAGGAGGCTCTTTTTGATTTTGACTGGAAAATCAAAAATGTAACTGCGGAACCGGGAATGATCAAAGGATCCGTTCAGATAAATATTCCGTATGCCCAACTGTGGTTCAAAGAAGAAAAAAACAAACTGAGGACTTTTGTTGATGTGGCGGTGGAAATAATAGGGTCCAAGGACGAGTCCCTATGGAAATATGAAGACCATATCCTCATCGAAACAGATGAAAAGGGTTTGCTCAACCAAAAAACAGAAGCTCATCGGCTCGAAATCCCGTTTGTATTTGAAGATGAAAGCACGATCAAACTGTTGAAGCAGGGTGGGAGCAGGATTTTCGCCACTCTGAAAAACAGGACATCCGGACAAACAGTCAGAAAAGTCCTCAGAATCAAAGTGTCATAGGTTAAAAATACAGGTGAATACCGATTTTAAATATTCTGTTATTGTATGCTCCGTAACTTATGTTATCCCCGTATCTTTCAAACGAAGGGTTATCAGGGTCTCTGTAATCCACATACCCTCCCGGATTGGAGTTTATATAATAATTGCTTCCTCCCAGGGCATTCAGAACATCCAAGTAGGCATTCAAGGAGAGAGTATCCGTGAGCTTAAATTTTTTCTGCAGTCTGAAATCAAGCGTGGAGAGTGCGGGTGTGCGTCTTGAGCCTCGTTCCTCTGTAGCAACCGTATAACACGCCCCGGGGTCCAAATACCTGTCATCTTCCGGAACATAAACGGATACGTTCCTGTTCCAGGGTATCCCCGATCGGTAATTGTAATAACCTCCCAGGTCAAAACCATAGGGAAGGATGACAGAGGCCTGGATTTTCACATTAAGAGGCCGGTCAAAATCCAGACGGCCGTCAGCATAGACCATGGAATTGGGGGTATCAAAATAAAACAAACTGGTACCAGCGGCACTATCCCAGCCCCCTATATTGCCCCACGCTTTACTCCACACCAGAGAGGCTAATAACTGCCACCTGTGTGACATCCTTTTATTAAGGACCAGTTGAAGAGCCGTGTATTTACGGTAGGCAGACTCAATATTTGTGTAATACCAGTTTCGGCCTCCGGGAGATTCGTCAAGCTCCACATAGCAATAAGAACTCAGGTCATCCCCTGTACCGAAAATCCCATCATCACCGGGATCTGTAAACTCGAACTTTTCCCAATACGGGCTGTCCGTACTGTACCCTTTCCAGGCTTCTTCTGCTCCCAATCCATAATCATTGACACATTCGAGTATGTTTTTCTTATGCTTGTAGATGAAAGTGGTCCCTAAGGTCAAATTCGTACTGAACGCATGCTCAAGGCCAAAACTGTATTCATCTGTAATAGGAGATTTAGCATCCGGGTCAAGTCTGCTGGCTTTATTAACAGAACCCGGATTCTCCGCAGCATCGATCAATGTATAGGTATCATCTGCATCCGGTTCCTGGTCATAGTCAGTGTCAATCCAATACCATGAACTCAACTGGGGATAAAGAGGGCTGACTCGGTTAAAATAACGCATGGCCATGGATTCGTGGTACCGCGAATAGTCTGCTGAAATCGAAGACGTTCCATTACCAAAAACATCAAACACAATTCCCAGATGCGGCGATATATTAAACCAGTTCATAACATCTAATGAGCTAAGACTAACGTAACCGTACTGTGTTTCCACGCCCGGGAGCACATCAAAAATCTCATACGTGTCTTCGCTTCCCAGTTTATACCCTAATGGAAAGAGGGACATACTGAAGTCAACCCGCGCCCCAAGATTTATGGTCAAACGCTTGGCAATCGTAAGGCTCTCCTGCAAAAATCCCCCTATTCTGTGTGTCTCGTTCTCTAAAATAGAGCCCCCTTCAATTGAGCCGCACGTATATGCATAGATCCTTCCTCTATTAGGGTAGGATTCCGTTGGATAAGAATAGATATCACCCTGATAATAGTCGAAATAAAATGGGTTTTCTCTCCAAAACTCCCACTTTAAGTGATTCCATTCATACTCTAATCCTAATTTGAACTTATGCTCTGCTCCTAAAAAGTTATCACTATAAAGAGTGCCTTTAACCGAAGGATTCAATTTTTGAACGGCAGATATTTGCTGAAACTCAGGGTTGTTGCCGTACATATTGAAATATCTATCATAAGTCCGGGGTTCATCTGCAAGGGCGTTTTCACTGTAGGGAAGAGGAATTTTTCGGTAAGAATAGGTAACTCTTCCTTCAAAAAACAGATTCGGTTTTGCCGTATAATCTCCCTGAACGCTAAATATGTGGGATATCTCCCCTTTTCTCTTGTTCGTCGCTGTCTGGTCAAGATGTTTCTGGATCTGATTGATATCATATTTCTCACTTACCGAAGAAAGGTTATATGTGACACTTGCATTTATATCCAGGGGGAGATGTGTGGTGACTTTGCCAAACAAATTGTATTCCTGATGAGGGGCATCCTGCCGGGCATACACCTCCTGCCCTTGCTCCAGTGTTTCAGACCAATCTAAATGATTAAAATCTTTCACCCAATTTGAATACCGGCCGTTTATATACATATTCACCACATCCCTGGCAACCGGCCCTCCGAGATGAAAAGACAGGTCTCTCCACGTACTAAATTCAGCCGGTTTGGTCAATCCCAAAAGATCCAGATCCTCGGTGCTTAAAAAAGACGTCTGCATGGATTTATCATAATACTCAGCAAGAAGGCCTACCGTGAACCGGTCCCACCCGGATTTTGTCACAATATTCACATAACCGCCATCCACATTCGTTAGCTCTGGGCTGTGTCCTGCAATCCCCATCTCTATTTCTTCATATGTATCAATACTCACGTTTATTTCAGGATAGGAGCTCACGGGATCATCCAGAGCGATCCCATCCAGTAAAAACCTGTTTCCCCTGACAGAACCCCCTGAGATATTTGAACCACGAAGTATTCTGGGATTCTCCGGAACCGCACCCGGAATGGAATTGAGAACATCAAAAAGGTCTTTGTGGAGTGGGAGACTCTGTATGAGACCGCTTGAATACCGAACAGTGGTATTGGTGGCCCTTGCGTCTATGGCTGGCAATTTGTCCCCTATCACTTCTGTGCTTTCTTCAGGGTCTTTTTCCAGGACCACAGAAATACGGATTTCCTCGCCTATATCTATTTTCAGATTGACATACTCTTTGGTCTGATGCTCGGGTTTCTCAATATGAAGGGAATAGCCTTCTCCCGGGGGAATATTTCCAAAGTGAAATGTTCCGTTCTCGTTTGTTACAAAGATAATCATACCCAATAAGGGAGGCCCTTCTAAAAGCACAGTAGCTCCTTCTATTGGATTGTTATCAGAGTCTTTTATGAACCCGCTTAAAATTCCTGTTGTGCTGGGCTGCGCTATTAAAAAAGAAGTGATACTTGCAGCGGTTACAATAATCACGAAAAGCTTGCCTATCCGTTTCCTCAATGTCATCTCCTTGTCATCCGGTAAACAATAGTTAGTGAACAAGTTTATTTAATATTCAAGTTAAGGTCAAATCAATCTTGCCCTCTTCTCTGGAATTATAAACACGTCCTTTGTTTTTATCTCTTTCTTTGAATAGCCAGGCATATTACATATTTAAACATGATTTCCCTTACTTATGTTGCATAATTAAAGAAAGAGAATAAAAATCTTCTTGCTAACCTGGATGATGAACAAGCCGAGGCGGCTAAAACTTACTGAAATTCAGGAGAATGCTATTCCTGTTGGATAAGTAACATTCTCATGCCTCATCCGGACTTTCATGCAGGCTGGCTGGTTCTGAAGTCATCCGGAGGCGAGCGTCGGAAGGGGGAAGCTGGGCTTTCCCCTCCAAAAGAACGGTGTGGAAAATCAGCGGGCTGAAGAACTTGTCAGCCTGATGAAAGTCAAAAACACAGCCATATCTGAATTTTAGGATTTAAATCTCAAAAAAGCTCCAATCCCGCCGTACCTGTCTAATCTGGAAGGAGGATTGATATGCCTCACCTGACAGCTCATATTCATACCTGCCTCTACAGATTCATCTATGATATCTATGACCGGAATGGTTTTGACTTTGCATGCAGGGCACTCGGTTTCATCCAGATAGAGCAAACGGCACTTGGGACACAGCCTGCCTGGCTTTGAGAATTTCCTTGTAACAAGAAGTGTTTTCACTTCTCCTTTATTCAGGCTCCTGATAGTATTTCTTATTCCTGAAACAGCTAGCCCTCCTCTTTTGAGTTCTGATTCAAAATCCCCTACTATCTGCTTCTCTTCCTTCTTCTTCAAATCCTCTTTTATCCTGAGGGCTTGCTTCAGGATTTTATCCGGGCTGTCATTCGGTTTGGCTTTAATGACTCCTTTTATTTTCTCTTTTAAATAAGGATGAAAGTTTGATTCGAGTTCCTTAAGATATTCCTCTGAAGCGCCGAAAAAAAGCCAGTCAAAGCCGTTTTTTTTGAAAAGTTCAAAAGTCATATTGGACGCTTTCTTAATATGGGTCTGGAAAAGTGAGGAAAGATGCTTTTCCAGACTCTGAGAGCCAAATCCTTCCCTGCCCTTTTCCCCCCTATGCTGGGAAAGATTCGTCTCCATGCTATCGATAAGATTGATCTCCCCCATATATATTTCATACCATTTTGCTGTTTTGCGGTCTATGACCAAAACACATATTCTGTGATACTGTTCCAGGATTGCAGATAAAGGCCGCACATAAGGATTTCTATCAAATATAACCAGATTCCTTGGGGATTTGACCAAATTGAAAACCTTCCAGAAATCCTCTCCGCTGCAGGAAAAGATAGACAAGCCATAATAATCGTAAAAAGGGATTTTTGGGGAACAGTATGCCTGAATTTTCTCTAAATCCTTAAATAAAGACTCCTTTTTCTTGCTGTCAAAATTTCTTTTCTCAAGCCTGGATTGACTCCGGCTCAGAAGGTTCTTTAGTGAAAGTTCGATCTCTTTTTTAACCATCCTATCCCGACTCGTATCAAGAAAAAATGAGGTCGTAAAATAATTCTCACTTCCAAAATCCGCCAGTTTTTCAATCTGCTCCTGGCTTAAAAGTTTCATGAGCCCTCCTAAAAAAATAGTGTCTTGTTAATGGGATGCATTGATGTTAAATACTTAAAAAATGAGGAATTTGCCACCTGTTTTTAAGATAACTCACGATTCGGATTTGTCAAGTTTTTTGAAGGATACCTTTTCAAAAAAGCTGTATATTATGGGAATAACAAAAAGAGTCAACAGAGTGGTAGCGAACAATCCTCCGATAACAGCTATGGCCATGGGAGATCTCATTGAAGAGCCTGCTGACGTACTTAGGGCCATGGGAAGCATCCCGACAATGGTTGTCAGTGCTGTGATCAAAACAGGACGCAATCTGACTGAACAACCCTTTAAGATAGCCTCTCTTTTATCTACCCCTTTTCGCCACAGCTGATTGATATAATCGACCATAACAATCCCATTATTCACCGCAATCCCTCCGAGTATGATAAATCCAATAAGGGAGACGAGGCTCACGGTCTTTCCGGTTACCAGCAGTGCGATCACCACTCCAATAAGTCCTAAAGGAATGGTAAACATAATAACAAGAGGATGCAGAAAAGATTCGAATTGAGAGGCCATGATCATGTATACAAGCAGCGATGCCAGAAGAAAAACACCTATCATAATAAGAAAAGCCTCCTGCATATCTTCATACTGGCCTCCGTATTCAATAAAATATCCGGTGGGAAGGGATTTTTCTAAACCAGCAAGATTATTTTTTATGTCTTCCATGATACTTCCCAGGTCTCTTCCGGCTATATTAGCGTTAATAGTAACCACTCGTCCCTGGTTTTCCCTGTTAATTTTAATGGGTCCTTCCCCCTGCTCGATTTGAGCAACCTGACTGAGCTTTATCATGGTATGCGCAGATGTCATCAGGGGAATATTCCTGATATCGTCCAGGTCATCTCTGTATTTTTTTTGAAGCCGGACTCTCACATCAAATTCGTCATCTTCTTCCCTGTATTGAGTGGCCACTCTTCCCAAAGATACTGTCTGTACGGTGTTTCCGACTTGAGCGACCGTCAGTCCCATTCGGGCTGTTTTTTCTCTGTCGATTTTAATTCTATACTCGGGTTTTCCTTCCTCCAAAGAATGCCTGACATCTCTCAACCCCTCGATATCTTTGATTTTACTGACAATGGTATCAGATGTTTGTTTCAGTCTGGACAAATCTTTCCCGAATACTTTTATTTCAACAGGTGCTTCAGAACTTCCTGACATCATCTGGCTCATATCAATGGCTTCAAACTCCACTCCTTTGTACTTTGGAAGTTTCCCTCTTATTTTTTCAAGTATTTCCAAATCAGAGAGATCTCTTTCTTCCTGTTCCTTTAATCCGACCCATAACAGGGCTTCGTGAACTCCGGAAGCTGCGAAGCCGGAAGCCGCATCCGAGGCATCCTCTTCAGACATACTTCCCACTTGAGCTGAGACAATATCAACCTCAGGCTCACTGAGCAGGACATCTTCAGCCAGAGAAGTCACCCGGTCCGTCTCTTCAAGAGATGTACCGATAGGCATCTTGACCTTGATAAGGAGCATATCCTGGTCTGAACTGGGCATAAATTCAGTTCCAATAAAAGGAACTATGGCAAACGAAACCAAAAGAAGCACCACCGCTCCACCTAAGACTTTGCCCCTATGCATGAGTGCTTTATGCAATGCATTTTCATAAAATTCTCTTAATCTGGAAAACAACTTTTTCTTAGGCTTTTCCTGTCCTCTTTTCTTTCTCAATTTGAATAGGTAGGAAGCCAGCATAGGAACTATCGTAAGAGCCACAAAAAGCGAGGCGATCAGTGAGAAAGCAATAGACAGAGCCAGGCCTCTGGTCAACCTTCCGGTTATCCCCGAGGCAAAAACCATTGGAAAAAACACAGCTATGGTGGTCAAAGTAGAAGCTGTGATGGCCATTCCGACTTCTGATGCTCCAATTTTTGCTGCTTCTTTTCTCTCCTTGCCTTCTTCAAGATGTCGGAATATATTCTCAATGACCACAATGGCATTGTCCACCAGCATACCGATTCCCAAAGCAAGACCTCCTAAAGTAAGAAGGTTTAAAGTGTAGCCCGCAGCATAAAGAGCTATAAACGTAGCAATAACCGATAAAGGAATGGCTACGGCAATAGTGATAGTGGGACGCCAGTTCCCAAGGAAAATAAATATGAACATGATGGCCAAAATTCCTCCGGCTAACGCATTTCCTCCGGTCTTCCGGATCACATCCTGGATCATATCAGCCTGATCCATGGCTGTATAGAATTCGATTCCTTCCGGAAGGGTCTTTCTTATCTCCTCAAGTTCCTTTTTGACCGCTACGGCTGCTGTGACAGTATTGGCTCCGGATCTCTTGCTAATGAAGAGATAAACTCCGTTTTCTTTTTGGATACGAGCCCGGTAACGGGGCTCTTTTATGGTATCCTTTACTTCAGCCACATCGTCCAGATAAATTGGCTCTCCTGTCTGAGTAGCGCCCACAACCGTCCTTTTGATATCATCAAGACGTTCAAATTCACCCAGAGTCCTTACAAGAAATTCAGAATGTCTTTCCACAATATAACCGGCCGGAAGGTTCAGGTTCTCCATTCTCAAAGCCTGGATGATCTGATCTGATGAAAGCATGCGGCTTTCCATAGCCGTTCTGTCCAGATCCACCAGTATCTCCCTTGTATCTGTTGAGAAAACCTGGGCGGAAGCCACTCCTTCTATCCTTTCCAACCGCGGGGTCACCTCCTCCTCGAAAAGTTCCTTGAGTTCATAGGTCGGCATAGGAGAAGTGATCCCCCAAAATATGATAGGCATCTGGGAGATATCAAATTTGACTACGAGAGGATCCGAGGCATCTTCGGGAAGATAGCTCTGATAAAGTCCTATCTGGTCTCTAAGGTCCTGAGCTGCAAAATCCAGATTGGTCCCCCATTCAAAGTCCACCATAACGACCGATACTCCCTCAGACGTTACTGAATTGACATTTTTGACTCCGCTCACTGAATTGATGACCTGCTCCAGAGGTTTGGTGATGGTATTCTCTATATCTTCAGGTGATACACCACTGTAACTGGTGACAACAGACACAGTAGGATATTCAAGCTCCGGGAAAAAATCCAATCCCAACCTGGTAAAGGAAATCATTCCCAGAACGACCAGGATCAGAGCCAGCATTATGGTGGTGACTCTTCTGTTAACAGAAATTTCTGGCAATTTCATTTTATTACCTCACTGACTTCAATTTCAGCTCCGTCTTCAAGCCCATAATTGCCTTCCACAATAACTGATTCTCCTTCATCCAATCCCTGAAGGACCTCCAAAAGGGTGGTGTTCTGGAGCCCTATGACAATTTTCTTCTTTACAGCCCTGCCATCTTCGGCAACAAACACATAACTGTCTTCCACAACTGAGTTCTGAGGAATAACCAAAGCATCTTCATGAGTGCTCACTTCCAGCACGACCTCACCGAATATATTGGGTCTGAGCAATAGATCTGGATTTGGGAGCTGAACCTCCACGCCGAATTTCTTGCTTGCCGGGTCAGCAGCCATATTGACCACTGTCACTTTCCCGGGAAACACCTTATCAGAAAACGTCGTGACAGTGAGGCTGGCTTTCTGGCCTTTTTTTATCCGGACCACATCTTCAAGAGAAACCTGTATGTTTATCTTTACAGCAGAAAAATCCACTAAAGTCAAAACTCCGCCGGCCATGGAATTGCTTCCTCCCATCATTGGATTGATGATATCTCCGACCTCGGCATTTTTAGAGGCTATGACGCCGCTAAAAGGGGCTGTCATGATAGAGACATCCAGACTATGCTCAGCCAGATCCAGGGCTGCCTTTGACTGCTTAAGCTGAGCTTCAGCCGACTCAAAGGCCAGTTTGACTTTTTCATACTGCTGTTCGGATACGGCATTTTCATCCCTCAGCCTTTCCATTCTTTCCATATTTCTTTGGGCATCGTTATAATTAGCCTGTGCCACTGCCATTCCTGCTTCTGCCTGCTGGAGTTGAAGGCCGACGGTTCGCGTGTCCAATTCCGCAAGAACATCACCTTTCCTCACCCTGTCTCCCTCTTCCACATTGATCTTCGCTATTTTTCCACTCACTTCAGGTGTGATAATGATTCTTTCCCTTGCCTCTATAAGACCTGTGTAATATATTTTTTCAGAGATCTGCTGCCTTTTCACATCAGTGACCTTGACCGGAGCCGCTCCTCTCGCTACTTCTCCACTTCCTTCCTCCTCTACCTTGGCAGTACAAGCGAATAAGAAAAAAGCAGCCAGTACCAGCACAAATACTTTTGATATGGTTTGTGTTTTCAATTGAATTCTCCTGAATGACTGAAATTCACATTTTTCTTTATTTTCTTTTGCCTTTTTATTCATTTTTGTCCACTCCCGTCGCCTTATCCAATTCCGCACGCGCAACCGAATAGTCATAAAGTGCCTGGGAATAATTTGTCTTTGCCTGGGCTAGTGCTGTCTGTGCCTGCTGTACATCCAGGATTGTGACAAGGCCTTCATTATAGTTTAACTCCGCAATACGCAGGCTTTCCTGAGCCTGTTCCACATTTTTTTCCTGTGAAAGCAGGGACTGCTCAGCCTCTTTGATTTTTAAGACCGCCTGCATTACTTCAAACTTCAGCATCTCAATAAGTCCTTCTTGAGTCAGCTCCAGCTCTTTGATCACTGCCTTGGACTTGGCTGCTTTGGCTGAAGATGATAATCCGTTAAAAACAGGTATACTTAAAACCAGATTAAGCGAATAATAGTTCTGCCATGTGTCTTCTTTGAAATTGAATTGATCCGCCCAGTAATTATACTGGCCAGAAATAGCAACGGATGGGAGCCCCGAGGCTCTGGCCATCTTCAGCCCTTCTCCTGCAATTCTCTTTTGAAAGCTCAGCTGCTTTAATTCAGGCCTGTTACTCAAAGCTTTGGTTATACACTCTTCAAGGTCTATTTCCGAAGGAATGTATTCCAGCCTTCCTTCGGTTTCTATTTCACTTGAAAGATCCAATCCAAGAATTGTCTTTAGATTGAGCTTGGCTATTTCCAGATTATTTTTTGCTTTGATCAATTGAGGCTGTAAATTGGCCAACCGCACTTCAGAACGGAGCAGGTCAAACTGAGAAGCCATTCCCACTTCATGCTGGATTTTCACATTTTCATAGAAATCTTCAGCATCCTTTACCGACCCCTGGGCTACCTCAACAAAATGCTCAGCTAAAAGAATTCCGAAGAAGGCCTGTTTTGTATTGAAAACCGTACTTTGCCGGGACTGCATCAATTCTTGTTTTGTTGACTTGAGATTATAATCTGCCTGTTTATAGCCGGAAACCAATTGTCCTCCCGTGTACAAAGGCATAGATAAAGCAAAGGTGAACTGGTAATCCCGTGTGAAGTCAATCTCAACTCTCTGGGGTGGTTCCCCTGGTACCATGGACGGAAACTCAAGCTCCATCACTTTTTCATTCAGGGTTCTCTGCCCCTGCCCGTTAAGTGAAGGAAAAAACGCAGACACCGCTTCTCTCACTCCGGACCTTGCGGCATCCACTCTTTTCCCAGTAGCCAGATGCTGGGGATTTTGCTTAAGAGCCAACTCAACGCTTTTTTCTAAAGTCAGTTTTAATATTTCCTGAGAAAAACCCAGGCTTCCTGTATAAAGAATAAAACTGACGATTATGAGTGTTTTCGCTGCTTTCTTCATGTAACTCTCCTTTAAAACGTTCCCAATCTATTTTCTTTTTATTCCGTTTATAAAAATATCACTGATCAATTCAGTGTTTCTCTCAATCGAATAATCCTTTCTCTCATTAAAACCTTGAAAATGAAACCCCCTTACCATAGAATTCAGAAGGAACGTGGCTTCTCTTGGATCCGTTTTTCTGAATTCACCTGAGGAAATCCCCTCTTTAATAACTCTGCACATCTGATTGAAAATATCCTCAAAAAGGACCTCTAAATCTTCAGGTACCTTTTTCTTTTTTAAATGATGGAAAAAGTGACCGCCTTTCTCCACACTCACGAATTTCTTCATGAGATCTCTTTCCACCAAGAAGACCCGGGCCAGGTTCTTTTTTTTCTGAAAATAACTGAGTATTGAATGGATGATTTTCTTTATTTTTTGCTCTGCTGAAATATTTTCTTTTATGATATTCGTCATTTTATCACTGTACTCATTCATTGAATCCTTAACGATACGGATCAATATATCCAGTTTGCCATCAAAATATCTGTAAATAGTGGCTTTGGAAAATTGAGCCTCGGCAGCAATATCATCCATAGATGTCTTTCTGTACCCATTTTTTACAAACAGATTCTCTGCAACATCAAGAATATTCCCTATGTTTTCCATCCTTCTCTTTAATTCTCTTGTTTTTCTTAAATCAATATCGCTCATTTTGATACCTCATAGTTTGCTGACTAAACTTATTAGTTTAATCATAAAACAAGCCGTGTAGTATAGCAGTGGTTCGCCTCTATGTCAAGGGGAGTACGGAAATATTTTGATTTTATTGATCTATCCGGTCTTCAAGAAACCTCAGGCTCTCGGATGGTATTTGTCATACACTTTTTTCAGCCTTCTTCGGCTCACATGAGTGTATATTTGAGTCGTGGTTATCTGACTGTGACCGAGCATGGACTGCACAGACCTGAGGTCTGCCCCCCTCTCCAGCAGATGGGTGGCAAAAGAATGTCTGAGGATATGAGGGCTAACATTTTTTTCAAGACCTGCTTTCTTAGCATACCCTTTCAAAACCTTCCAGAAGCCCTGTCTGGTAAAAGGCTTCCCTTGCTGGCTTAAAAAGACAAACTCGCTCCTTCCTTTCAAAAGCCTTGGACGTGAAGATTCAAGATACGTCTTTAGTGCTTGTAGAGCAGAGCCGCCGATAGGGACGACTCTTTGCTTGCCTCCCTTCCCCCAGCAAATCAAAAAACCATCCTCAAAATTCAGATCGTCCAGTTTCAGCTTGACCAACTCAGATACTCTTAGGCCTGTGGCATATAAAAGTTCCATCATAGATTTATCCCTGAGGCCTCGGATCTTTCCTTCTTCAGGTTGATTTAAAAGATGTTCCACTTCACTGACCTTGAGTACTTTTGGAAGGGATAACCAGGCTTTTGGAGAGCTCAGGTTTTCAACCGGGTTTGTTTTTACAGCTCTGTCCAGTACAAGAAACCTGTAAAAAGTCCTTACGGACGAAATAATCCTAGCCGTAGATCGGGGCGAAAGACCGGAACGGCTCAGCCCATGGATAAATTGCGTGACGTGCTGTTCTTTGGCTTTGAGATAGTCGATCTTCTTCTGTTCAAGAAAGGCGAAATATTTTTTCAAATCCCGGGAATACGAAATCACCGTATTTTGAGAGAGGCCTTTTTCAACAGAAAGAAATTCTACAAACGCTTTTAAGGCATCAATGCGGGAGTTGAAGATTTGGCTCATGTTAGGTAAGGATTTGAGTCCTTCTCAAAGCCAACGCTTGTGGAAGGACCATGGCCCGGAAGAACCAGTGTATTCTCAGGGAGATTGAATATTTTATTTTTTATTGACTCCTTAAGCTTATCCCAGGACCCTCCGGGTAGGTCGGTCCTGCCCACTCCTCCCCGGAATAATGTATCACCGGAGAATATGAACCCATCACCCAACAGACTGATGCTTCCCGGTGAATGACCCGGCGTATGGAGCACTTCGAGATGAGAGCCGCCTAACTCGATGGTATCCCCCTCTTTGAGAAATCCATCCGGAGGAGGAGATTTTTGCGCACCGATCATAAGTCCGAATCCTGACTGAAGAGCACTCTTCAGCAGTTTTAAATCAGCTTCATGTATATACAGGGGAATATCAAATGTCTCTTTGATGGTCTTGTTCGCTCCGATATGATCCACGTGGCCGTGCGTATTGACTATCATTACAGGTCTCAGGTTTTTTGTCTTGACTCCCTTTATGATCTTATCCGGTTCAGCTCCCGGGTCAACGATGACACATTCTGAATTATCCACAGAATAGACAAGGAAACAATTTGTTTCCAGGGGCCCGACCACGATCCATTCGATTTTCACGATATCTCTATATTATTAGAGAGCAAGGATGGAGTCAAGAAGGCTGATCCTTCAATGCCGCCATATACAAATTCTCTAACCCTCACCATATTCCTTTTCTTTGACTTATAAAGCGGCTTGACCCGTTCATCATCCAGGCTATATAATCCCTTATAATGCAACAAGAAGACTGGCAGCTCAAGCTCGTTAACAAATCCCTTAAAAAAAAAGAGAAAATCAGTCTCATAAACAAACATTTGGAGGTGAATCCTCAGGACCGCCTGTTGGATCTTGGATGCGCTCAGGGCATTCTCAGTTACTTTCTCAGGAAAAAAGGAGGATTTTGGATAAGCGCGGATCAAGATTTTGTAAATGTTCAATCCAGTAAAAAAATCCTCAAAAAAAACCTCATTCAATTGGAGCCCGGGCCCCTTCCGTTTAAAGATGAATCACTTGATAAAGTGGTGTGTCTTGACTATCTGGAACATCTCGAAGATGACCAGATGTGTGTGGATGAGATATGCAGGGTTCTTAAAAAACAGGGTGAATTCATCGCAGCGACTCCAAGGACAGGAAAAATTTTTATTCTTAATTACCTCCGTCCTCTTCTGGGGATGAAGCTTGAATTCTACGGGCATAAAAGGGAGGGATACTCTTTAAAAGGATTAAAAACTCTTATTGAAAAAGCTGACCTCCGATTCATAAAACACAGCTCTTTTTCCGGATTTCTCACAGAGCTCATTGAGCTTGTGCTCAATTTCTTATACATAAAGCTGTTTGCATCAAAAAAGTCCCTCAAATTAAGAGACGGAAACATAAGGCCTTCCACATCCAGCGAATTCGACTCGAGTAAAAAAGCCTTCGGTCTTTATTCACTGGTCTACCCCTTGATCTGGGTCATTACCCGAATAGACAAAATATTCTTTTTCCAGAGGGGATACGGCATCATGGTATGGGCCAAAAAAAAATAATATTAGAGCTGCATTATACTTTTAACATTTTATCACTGATAACATGTGACTTGACCTCTATCCTGGGTTATTCACAAGTCAAGCTTGCTTCGTCATTGCGAACGACCGTCAGGGAGTGCGGCAATCTCATTGTGAAACGAAGCATCTTTAGATCACCACGTCGCTTCGCTCCTCGTGATGACATGACGCTGTGGTCCTTCACCGCGAATGCCCTGCAACAAAGCAGATGCTGTGAGATCGACTTGCCTGCCAGGTAAAAGAGACCTGCACTAAAATTTAAATTGATACAAGAATAAACGTTAAGAATATCATATAATTATAGGAACATAGCAAACGTGACATAAATTAATAAAGAAATAAATGTGGCAGGCAGCTTTTATGAATAACCCAGGATAATGGAGAAAAGGAAGATAATCGGACTTTTTCTCGGTCCTCTTCTTTTTCTCCTCACCTATCTTTCTCCTATACTCTCTCAAAATCCAAAAGCCCACAGACTTCTGGCCGTTTTTTTTCTTGTCATAATATGGTGGGTAACAGAATGCATCCCTATTCCTATCACAGCCTTGCTGATACCTGTGTTTATCACTATCTTTCAAATCTCCAGCATTCATGAGGCTCTTTCTCCTTTTGCCAATCCTATCATAATGCTTTTCCTTGGAAGTTTTATCCTTGCCAGAGCTATGTGCGTTCATTCGCTGGATAGAAAACTGGCTTACTCAGTTCTTTCTCTCAAATCGGTCAAGCACAGCCAAACCCGGGTTCTCTTTGCATTCGGGCTTCTCTCCCTGTTTCTCTCCATGTGGATAAGCAACACAGCCACTACGGCCATGATGTACCCTATCGCCATGGGAGTACTGGCCTCTTTTCACCACAAGGAAGAGGGAAAGGGACTGTCTTTTAAAGTCATCCTCCTGTTGACGTTAGCCTATTCTGCTTCTATCGGGGGCATAGGGACCCCTATCGGGAGCCCTCCCAATCTTATAGCTATCGGCATGCTGGAAAAACTTGCTGGTTATAAGATCGATTTTTTCCAGTGGATGATCATTGGATTTGTCATCCTTATCCCCATGTATGCGTGCCTTTTTTTCTTTATGAAACACAAGTTGAAAAAACACGGCTTTACACATAAAACACTGAAAATAGACTCCATAAACAGGTCAGAAACTCTCAGAAAACTCACCCGCCCGCAAAAAAATGTTCTGACAGCCTTTTCTGTCACGGTTTTTTTATGGACCTTTCCCGGCATCATCTCTCTGGCATTGGGCAGGGCCCATCCTCTTTCCCTGTGGCTCCAGCAGCACATACCTGAATCAGCAGCCGCTCTTATAGGGGCCGGCCTGCTTTTTCTTCTCCCGGTCGACCTGTCAAAAGGCCGGTTCACCATCACACTCAGAGATGCCATGAATATCGACTGGGGAACCCTGCTTCTCTTTGGCGGCGGCCTTACCTTGGGATTTCATATGTTTGAAACGGGATTGGCAGACATCATCGGGAACTATTTTATCTCTTTGGGAGGAGAAAAGGCCGGAGTGGCGCTCATTACATTCATATCCATTGTCTTCAGCGTGCTGCTCACTGAAGTGACGTCCAATACAGCTTCAGCCAATATGATCATCCCCATTATCATTGCCTTATCCCATGCGGCATCCATCAATCCCCTTATCCCGGTATTAGGAAGCGCTCTAGGGTGCAGTTTTGCCTTCCTGCTTCCTGTGGCCACTCCGCCCAATGCGATCGTATACGGGTCTGGAATGATCAAACTCCCTCAAATGATAAAAGTAGGATTCTGGCTGGAGGTCATAGGTGTATTTGTTATATGGTCCTGTCTCTGCTTGGTTTCTCTTGTTCTAAACATGATTTGATATTTGCGAACCTGTATATTATCATTGTCCCACTTTAAAAGCGTATGATGCTGCTATGAATACTCAGTCTATGCGGAACATAGACCGCCGTGTCGGAAAACCAATATGCTTTCTTTTGACTCTGGCATATAAATTCCTAAAGGTCTTTAAAACGCCTTCCTTAGCCAGACACCCAAAAAATTTCCTGTTCATTGAAATGTCAGAGATGGGAAGCATCATACTGGCCTATTCCCTTTTTATGAAAACGAAACAATACTATCCGGAAGCGCGCCTATATTTTCTGACATTCAAACAAAGCCGGCACGCTGTGGATATACTCAATATCATCCCGAAAAACAATGTCTTTTGCATAGACAACCGGAACCTCTGGTTTTTCACACTCTCCACTCTAAAAACCCTGCGCGCACTCCGCCGGATCAATCTGGATATGGCGGTCGATATGGAGACCTTTTCCAGGTTTTCAGCCATTCTCAGTTATCTCAGCGGCGCCAAAAACAGAGTGGGTTTTTACCGGTTCAATCAGGAAGGCCTTTATAAAGGAAGGTTTCTCACTCATGAAGTCCCATTCAATCCCCATATCCACATGACCCAAAACATGCTCAATCTCATCTATGCCGCCCATTCCATCAAATCAGATATCCCGCCCGCCAAAAGAATACCTGATGAGAGGGATATCCTTATCCCAAAATACCATCCTCCGAAAGATATCGAACAAAAAGTCCGGAAAAAAATTGCTGGCGGAATCCCTCTAAAGAAACAAAACAGCCAAATTATTTTGATCAATCCCAATGCCAGTGATATTGTGCCTCTCAGGCGGTGGCCTGTGGAATACTACGTCCGTCTTATCCGTCTGATACTGAAAAACCCGGATCCGGTGATCCTCATAACAGGAAAGGCTTCTGAAAAAAAACAGGCAGAAAAAATCATAAGGGCCATCAAATCGGATCGTTGTCTGAATTTCGCAGGAGAAACGTCCTTCCCTGAACTCATCACTCTGTATCACCTGGCAGACATCCTGATCACCAACGACAGCGGGCCGGTCCATTTCTCCACCATGACCGGTATAAGGACATTTGTGTTCTTCGGCCCGGAAACTCCGGAGATATTCGGGCCCCTGGGGAAAAAAGCCCATGTGTTCTACAAAGGCATGGCCTGCAGCCCCTGTGTTTCCGCCTTCAATCAAAAGCACTCACCCTGTACGGACAACCAATGCATAAAAAGCATCACTCCTGACGAGGTTTATGAAAAAGTACTTCCTTATCTGGTTCAGGAGAAGGCTTAAGAACGGCCTTCCGGGTAAGATCTTGAAGGGACGTGTCCGGTTCTCTGTACTGACCAAAAAGGCGCTCCAGGCTGGTGTAAGTAAAGATCTGATTTGGAATCTTGAACCGGATCAAGTGGAAGAACAGAAAATAGGCAATGATGATGACAGGATAATAAAAAAGGGCATCCAGCAGCTCCACCGTCCACCAGTTTCGGATAGATTGGAGAGGGGGAATGAACGTGGTCAGCCATGTGTAGAGGGCAGAACCTGCAGCTAAAGAAATAGCAAGGGTCCAGAGGACAGCGGCCCAAGAGTGTCCCGCCTCAACAGCATGGTTAGGGCAGCAGTTCAAACATCGAAGACATGCCTCGCAGTTGTATCTCCAGTAAGGACGTTTCTTCTTCCCTCCTTTCATGACCAAGGCACCTGTGGGACAGGATTCTGCGCACACTCCGCATCCCTTGCAGCGGATATTGGCAAACATGATCTTCCCCATAAAAAACTTACCAACAATCAAATAAAGCAGGGGAAACAACGGAAAAAAATAAAGAAGAGGAAGCACCCATAAGAATTCATACAGATTGTTCTTTGTCAGCCACAGGGACTTTTTTCTAAAAAAGAGAGAGAAATACTTATCTGCCTTTTTTCTGGCCGAGGCAACAACTCTCCGAGCATGCCGGGGTGTCAGTGCCGGATGAAGAAAGGTCATGTTTGCAGGCATATCAAAACTGACAGCTCCCCTGGGAGAATATCCCTTAAACAAGAGGATAAGAGCCGGCAGGAAGGAAGCCAGCCCGGCTGCCCCCGGAATTTTGACTGGGCCGATAAAAAAACTTCCCCTTGTCGGAAGGCACAGAAAGTGTATCCCTCTTTTTCTCGGCATCCTGAAAAGAAATTTTATGACTGACCAGGGAGGCATGAATCCGTGAGTGGGAAAAGAAAGCGCGACCAGATGATGAGAAGAAGAGATCTCATGTGAAGGATCCCCCTGGTCCACAGGCGCAATGAGCGAAGGGATCCCCCTGTCCCTGCAGGACTCGGCAAACCATCTGGCCGTACGATAAGAATTTCCCGTTCCACTGGAAAAATAAACCGTCGCACCTGTGTATTTATAAGAACCGTTCTTCATTCGAGCTCCTCTATCCAAAAGGCACCATTTATGAGCATTGATTTCTTCCAGATTTTAACAGGTTCTCAGAAATCCTTCCATAAAAGGAAAGTACCTGTTTGAAAAATGAGACAAATGTACCAATAATTTCAGTCTTCTTAACTTGTTCCCTTATCCATTTCCTGAATGCCAACAGGTTCGGAATAGGGTGTGCCTTCGGGATAATCAGGAATTTTTGACAAGTCACTTTCAAACGTAATGGACATCATGACTTTGAATTTCGTTTCCCCAGCAGTGCCGCAGTCAGCCAGAGCCAACAAGCAAAAAAGCAGCACAATGGACATTGCCCAGATTGTTTTTCTTTGATGAATCATGAAATCTCCTTGAAGTGATAGGATAATGCCTTCCTTTTGTTTATTTTATAAAAACAAACAATCAGCTGTCAAAAACACATAAACAACAAAGGAGATCTTTCTTAAAATAACATAAGAACAGCCATCGTCATTCTTGAAAAAATCATACATATCTCTAAAATGAAGGTAACAAGAGTACCGGTATTTCTTTTACAATGAAAAAACCGCTGATAAAAACTCTGATCCTTATCGCCCTTATAGGTGCGCTGGCCTTTCTGTTTTTCGCTAAAGTCAGATCCAGCATGGTCGATTTTGAAGTCAACTACACCGCAGGGAAAAGACTGACATGGGGGGAAACCCTTTACAGAGTCACAGATGAACACTATATGTTTAAATATCCGCCCCCTGCAGCCATCCTTTATGCACCCTTATCCTTCCTTCCGTTGGATCTAGCCAAAGCCGTCTGGTATATTGTTGTGATCCTGAGTTCCGCCACCATCATAGGGGTTTCCAGAAATCTTTTTCCCGAAGATAAACGCCCTGTAAGATGGATTCTTTTTCTTCCGTTTCTGGTTTTAGCCAGATATTTCTTCCGGGAGATCAAACTGGGGCAGATCAATGCATTGATCACAGCGCTCCTTCTTATCATGACCATGGTTCTGATCCGATCCGAAAAAAAACATACCGTAAAACTGGAAGCTGCCCCGGGGATCCTCTGGGGCATTGCAGTGGTACTGAAACCTTACGCTCTTATATTTTTCCCTTATTTCATTTTAAGAAAAAAAATCGTCCCGCTTATTTCAGGCTTCCTATCGATCTGCCTGTTCCTTGCCGCACCCGCACTTTATTATGGGTGGAAAGGAACCTGGGAAGTCTTTAAGGAATGGATCGCCACTCTTTCTCAATCCACCCCTCAACTGCTGTCCACACAGGATAACATCTCAATCTTTGCCTTTTTTTCCAAATGGACAAACAGCGCAGGATGGGCTGTATATCCTTCTGTGGTCAGTATTTTCGGGCTGGCCCTTTTGATTCTTTTTATTATAAAGAAACGGTCCCAGGTCACATCCCCCACTGCACTGGAGTCCTCGCTCCTCCTCCTATGCATACCCCTGGTCTCTCCTCTTGGGTGGGACTACACACTTCTCATGGCTTTTTCCGGCGTTATGATCATTTTATATCACTTCTCGTCCTTCCCAAGAGCAGGAAAGATCGTTCTTATTATAAACCTGTCTGTCATATTTTTTTCACTCTACGACATAATGGGGAGAGAGCTGTATGCCTCGTTCATGTCTCTTTCCGTTATTACGGTTAATTTTTTGATACTGGTGTTTTATCTTGCTTATCTCCGCCTCCGCAAGACTTGTTAGCTATTTAACCTGAATGATGAACGAGTCAAGGTTGCTGCGTCATTACGAAGAACGAAGTGATGAAGCAATCTCATTTGGTTATAGTGAATCATGAGATCACCGCGTCGCTTTGCTCCTCGTGATGACATTGCTGTGGTCTTTCACTGCGAATGCCTTGTAACGAAGCAGATGCAGTGAGATCGGCTTGCCTATATGGAAAAAAATGGCGATTAAAATGAAAGTAATTACCAACAAAAACATTTCATTTGTCATTTTTATAGAAGGCATGTATATCCTTAAAAGCAAACCAAAAAAAGGGACATCGCCATTTTTTTACGAATAGGTCAGTCTAGAGGTTGAAGTCCTTTTCTGAAAAAACCTGCGCCGTGAATATCTCTATGTCCGCCCCTTTTTTCCATGCGTCTTCCTCCAGCCCCGCTTTCAGACATCCGTGTCTGAGGTATGTCTCCAAATCCCATCCATACTCCGTGGGAACCTGGGGCAGAAGAAGACCTGAATGATAGCCTTTTGAAATGATGATGCCGTGTTTCCCCACCTCGATTTTAGAAGTGTCCTTAATTTTTTTCGGAACAGACAGTACGGAAATCTCGATATCTATATCAGGAAATTCCTCTTCATCCACGGGATGAAATCGCGGATCCTTTGCAGCTGCCATGATAGCCGCTTCAATAATGGTTTTGTACAAAGGGTAACTGGGCGTGGGATATCCTATGCAGCCTCTTAACTGATGGTTGTGTTTGATGGTTACAAAAGCCCCTCTATATTCCTTTAAAACGCCTTTCTCGGCCTCAACATCCAGATGCTCCCCCTTTTCCAGATAATGCTTTATGGAATCACGGGCTAATTTGAGTAAAAATCTTTGCTGGTCTTTATCAAGGTCCCTTTCCATTAAAATCTACTCCCTGTTAATGGTATAGGTATCAATGGATCTCAAGCTAAAAGTATCATCATAATCTATTAAAAAAGAATTCACCAAAATACCCTTTTTCCTGTTTGTGCTTATCCTTAAAAGAACTTTTCCCACGGCAAAAGGAACAAAGATCTTCTCAGCGCTTTTTTCTTCTGAAGAAAAGGTGTAAAACCCAACCACTCTATCATCAAAATGCCGGTTGATCTCCGTGAAACTCTCTTCCGTCATGCCAAGAGCCTTATGAAAGGGAAAGACCAGTTCGATATAATACTCGAATCCCCGCTTATGACCGATAAGGATCCCATCCAAACAGGAACGGCTGAGGGCCAGACCCTCTAAATACTTCTGCGCTTCACAGCCTAAATACACATCCATTTTTTTTATTATAACAAATTATTCTGTCATTTTTTACACATAAGTGATATATATATTCAAAACAAATAAAGAAGGAGAAAGCAATGAGGGTTAAGAATTTTAAATTCCTGGTCGTACTTATCCTTCCGCTCGCTCTCTTGAGTCAGGATGCGGAGCAGATACTCGCCCAAGCAGACGAATTGTATGATACGATGTCAGATATGGAAACAGCGGAGAAAGCCCTGGATCTCTATCGAAAAGCCCTGAATCTGATAGAAGACAAATATGAATCCTACTGGAAGATCTCGAGAATGCACTATTACATTGGAGAACATACCGAGAGCAATAAAGAAAAAAAGAATATATTTTCTCAAGCTATTTACTATGCTGAAAAGGCTATCCAGCTCAGTCCTGAACAACCGGATGGATATTACTGGAGGGGAGTAAACAACGGAAAATACGGGGAGAGCAGAGGTGTGTTAAAAAGCCTTTTCCTTGTCAAGCCAATAAAAAGCGACATGAATAAAGTGATCGAACTCGATCCGGAATATGAAGACGGAGGCGCTTACAGGGTACTGGGCCGGGTTTATTTCAAGCTTCCCGGTTTTGCCGGCGGGAGTAATGAAGAATCTTTGAAACTGCTGGAAAAATCCATTGAAATGGGGCCTGAGGACGCAAACACAAGGCTCTTTTTAGGAGAGACTCTCCTGGCTATGAAAGAAATTGAAAGAGCCAGAGAAGAACTTGAGTTCGTGCTTTCCATAGAAGACGACCCTTATTGGAAATCCGATGTGGGCAATGCAAAAAAAAGTGCTGAGGAACTTCTCAAGGATAAAAAATTCCAAAAAGATTAAAAACTCTCTTCAACCTGTTCTTCAAGCTCTCTCAATGAGCCTTCAATTATAAGGCGTTCTCTTTCAAATTCGTCGGGTTTCAGATCCGAGTTGATCTTTATGGGCATCCCGTAAACCGCGGCCACTTTTGTGAAGGGATAAAAAAACAGAAAACGATCCCAGCTTTTAAAAAATTTTCCCTTTTTCGAAGAATAAGTAAACGGAACCAAATAAGCTCCTGTTTCCTGAGCAAGCCTGACAGCACCGGGTTTCATTTTTCTCGCCGGACCTTTTGGGCCATCAGCGACTATGATCAGTTCGCCACCTGCATTCATCAACTTTTTCATTTTTTTCCACTCGTCTACCACAGGATGAGAACCGGAACCCCTCAACAATTTGTATCCCCATCCGGATGCAATCCGGGCTATGATCTCTCCATCCCTGCTGGGACTGACTAAAGCGGTTATACCCCTTTTTCTAAAAAGATAGGAAGCAAACAGAATCCTTCCATGCCATAGAATAAAAATGACAGGCTTTTTTGATTTTCTTAATTTGATATATGGCTTCTCGCCCAGTACCGTCTTCCGAGCCGATACTCCCAATAGCCATATCAGAAATCTCCCTGACAAGCCTATAAAAGTCCAATAAATTCTCTCGAAAACAGGCATTAGATACATAATAATCAGTGGCCGCTAAAGAGTAAAGCGGAAAAGTCTAATTGAGACTGTCAATGACCCATCCCCCCAAAAAAAACAATCCGCTGATCCCCAATCCAAAAGGAATGGAGTAAGGCCATTCCGGCCAATGTAAACGGACGACCCCCGTACCTGATAAAAATCCAATGAATGAAAAAAGTGTTCCCGATGAAAGGCTTAATAGTCCTGCAAAAAATTTTTTATTCTTGAAATAGAGCATCGCAATCCCTGGAATAAAAAATCCCACACACATTATCTCCGAAGCCAGCCCCAGTGTTTTTAAGATACTCTGCATCCTTGTCGCTATGAGAAAGGCCATCCCTCCCACTACCAGAGTTGCGACCCGGCTCAGAAAAACAGTATGTTTTGATCGGCTGATGCGGAATAGTTGTTGAAACACATCACGGGTCAAAGATAGAGCACCCGTATTTATGGCCGTATCCATGGTAGACATCAAGGCCGCGGCAATGGCTATGAACAAAATACCTCCCAGTATATATCCTGATTTTCCGGATATAATGGCGGAAAGAATCGGTCCCTCCTGATTTGCTGAAGAAAACAAGGCTAAAGAAAACATTCCTATGAGAACAACGGCTCCGTAATACAATAAAAAAGTCGCTGACGAGGCAAAAAGTCCCTTTTGAGCCGCTTTTATTGTGCGGGCAGATTGAATCCTCTGCCATACAATAGGAGAGATAGTCCATGCGGCTGTGAAGGAAACAAACACAAGAAAATTTCTTTCGAAATTATGAAAAAAATCAAAATAATTTGTTTTCCCGAACTGCTGCGCTAAAAAAGACACCTCTGAAAAAGAAAAGGAACCAAACAGAAAAACACAAAGTCCCAACACACCAACCACAATACAAAAAAATTGAAATCCATCCGTGATCACTACTGAAAAGAAACCACCGAAAACTGAATAAATCAAAACCACCCCGATTCCTAAGAGCAGTCCGTTGACATAAGTCGTTCCAATAAACTCACTAAGGAATTTTCCGGCAGCTACCATTTGACTTGATGCGAGCACTACCATATACCATACAATAATCACAGATGCCATATGCCTGACAGCTCTGCCATACCGCATCTCCACGAGGTCAGGCAGGCTGACAATAGGAAGCTTTTGGATACGGGATGCAAGGATAGCAGCAAAAATGAGCGCTGTTACCACTGAAGGAATCCCCATGACCCATAACGAACTCAGTCCATTTGCATAGGCTTCATCCACGGATACGAGAGTCGCTGTCGCGCCGATCCAGGAGGCTGTGACAGAAAGATAAACCAAAAAGGCGGGAAGCCTTCGCGAAGCCAAGAAAAAATCCTCTACACTGTGTATCCGCCTGGAGAACAGAAAGCTGACAAGAAGCAACAGCCCTATATAGCCCAGAAGAACAGCGAAATAAATACTCTGCATAATAGCCTGACCTATTCATAAAAAAATGGCGATAATCATTTTTTTGCTTTGCTTTTAAGGATATACATGCTTTTGATAAAAATGACAACCGAAATGTTTTTGTTCGTTTTTAATTTCATTTTAATCGCCATTTTTTTACCATTGAGGCGAGCCGATCTCACGGCATCTGCTTCGTTACAA
>CAZSZS010000005.1:0-12638 GCA_964611275.1 uncultured Eubacteriales bacterium | reverse complement strand
TCAATGTCGCCACGTCCACACCTGATTTTTTTAAGGGTAATAGGTAGGTATTATGGATTGGGCTCCTTAGTCATCACAAGGAGCAGAGCGATGCGATAATCCCATGATTGTTTATTTTATGGGCTGGCCCAGAGGATATTTGTCTATCACTTCTTTAGGAACTTCAAAAACCTTATCCCATCCGCCCAGGCGTTCAAGCACTCTTGGAGAAGCCACTCCTCTCTTCGTGCCTCTCTCAATAAGATAAACAGAACGGTTCGGACGTGAGCTTTTCTCTATGACAAGACACCCGTTAAAGGAAAATTCTATCATAGGGCCCTGCACCATTTTCATAAGAGTATTATGAGAGATTTCTTCAAGATAATTCCAGGGCTCATCTTTCCTTCCAATACTGTAGTTATAGAAGTAAAGGCTTTCAAGATTCTTAAAAGGCCTCCTTATGTAATCACCAGGCCCCCTTCTTTCTATTATATAGACAGTATCGTCTCTGGCTTTGATGTATTTTCTGTGTAGATAAGCAAGGTTATCACTGGAGGGCCATCTGGAAAATTCATAATCCATTCTATCTAATATCTGCCTGCATTTTGATACCTCATACGGCACTATTCTCGCTCTGGTCATCTCTTCTTCCAGCTCCTTGAATGATCGGGAAAGATAGACAAACGCATTATAAAGGCTTGTTCTTAAATAACCTGACCTGAAATATCCCGAACTCTGGGCAGTCAGTTTTAAGAAGAGCTGGCAGGATGCGGAAAAAGCCTCAGACTTAAACAGAACGGCCTGTTCCTGGTCGGTTATCACTCCGTTCCATCCTTCAAAATGTTTGAAACTGTTCTCTGCCAACAGGGCTGCCTGTTCTTGCAGCTCGCTTCCGAGCTGAAAGACGGCATCTGTGGTATCCCCGATCGCATTCAGGCACAAAAAACAAAAGAAGAAAAACACAAATACCGATCGTACTGTTTTGCTCATCTCATTATCCTCCCTATCCTTGATCCACTCATTCAGGTTATTATAAAAAGGTCACAAGTCAAATCTGAAAACAAGGCCGGCCTTAATCCCGATTCCCCCGATATCGGCTTTCACTAATCCTTCCTCAGTCTTAGCCTGAGAGTACTTGACACATACTTTTGCCCCCAGTGAAGAAGAAAAGTCATAGTAACATCCCCCCTGAAAACTAAATCCTAATACCGACCCCTTTGTGGAGCTGACCGGAAAAGTCGGAGGGTATTTTTCTTTATACATGATGTAGTCCAGTCCGGGTCCCACAAAAGGAATGAATCTCTTCAAATCAAAAAGATATCTTAAAGAAAAAGCGACATCCGATATCATTAAATCAACCGGTTCTTTGGTAACCGTCAGTTTTCCCCTGTCAGACAGAAATCTGTATTCAACTCCCGCTTCAATATGCCGCTTCAATAGAAAAGGGAGTCTGTACGAATACTCTCCGTAAAAAACCCATGCGCTGTCTCCATAAACTTCCTTGAAAACTTCATCCTGCATAAAATAAACGCCCCCTGATACTGAAAGCCTGGAACTCTTCATTTCTCCGTTCCCTGCAAAAATCATTACGGAAAACAAAAAGAACATTAACAAAAAGGTGCGTATTTTTCTCATGTTTCCTTCACTCCACAGTCACATAAGCCGGTGCGCCCTCTATGTTATTGTTATCGACAGCGGTTACGGCAAATATGTATTGAGTGTCATTCGACGTATTCCTTATATAGTAAACAAGATTCTCTGCCGAAATTTCATCTATATAGTCCAACTTTCTCCACTCTTCGATTCTGTAAATCCTGTATTTTGTTATATTTTCATTGTCCGGATTGGCATTCCACGTGAGCTGAATAATACTCTCATAATATAATAAAGCTTTATTGAGTTTTCTCTCACCTGTGAGATCGATCGGAGGCAGGATATAAGCTGTTTGTATCTTATGGCCGGGAACGATGCCGCTGAGTGTCCTCTGTTCGCCGTTCAAAAATTCGATCTTCAGGTCATATGTCGATGACTGAGGAGCCCCGAAATGAGCGGCTGGCATATCCTGTGCCAGGTAACCGTATTCCCCAGTAATTTCGCGAAATCCTTTTAAATATCCGGGTTCTCCAAGATGTCCTCCTTTGTAGAGCGTGAGTTTCGCACCAATCCCTCCTGTTCCGCCTGTCTGATCCGAAAGAACCTCCACCTGGATCCAGTTTGAATCATCAATATCATTCCTTAACAGCACATTATATCCTCTCTTGTCCGCTATAAAGATATCCAGGTCCCCGTCTCTGTCAAAATCCCCCAATGCACTTGACCTTGGATCAACGGTGTTTAGGGATGCCATCAAAGCGCTGAGATTGAGAGAGACATAAACGAAATTCCCCTGCCCGTCATTCTGATAGATATACCCTCCTGATTCATAAAGGTCCAGGTCCCCGTCATGGTCAAAATCTCCGAAACAGCAGTGAAAACCGGGATTTGACCCTGCTGTGCTCATGGAGCTGTATTTCTGAAAAATCCCTTGATTGTTTTTGTATATGGCTATTCTGTGGGCTCCTATGACAGCAAAGTCTAAATCCCCGTCATTGTCAATGTCGGCAAAACTCATTCCATTATCTTTGACATTAACGGTTAAAGGAAGTCCAAGGCTTCCTCCGGCTTTGTGAAAATCTCCATTTCCATCATTGAGATAAATGGTGGATGGAGGAGCCCATTTGGCTTCGGCTATGTCTATGTCTCCGTCCTGGTCAATATCAACGGCACTGACTCCCTGAACAAACCCTATCCATTCAATACCTCGGTAGGTCCATGTGAATGTCCCGTCGCCGTTATTCATATAAAAATTTTTGAGCTTTTGGGGAGGAGAAGGTTGAGTTGAGAAAGGCTTTGCGTCTGGAAGGGGGTTAGAAAAAAACAGGTCTGTATCGCCATCCCCGTCAAAATCAGCAGCAGCCACTCCTCTGGAAAAGGTATCTATATCCTGAGAGGGGGAAATATTACCAGTAATGTCCTGGAAATAGCCAGCCCCGTCATTTTCATAAATATGATTGTATGAAGGGCTTATCCCTCCATAGGTTGTGGTCGAAAACAAATCAAAATCTTTATCATTATCAAGGTCAGCAAAAACCGCTCCATGCGTTCCGGGAGGGTAAGCATCAGAAACGCCTCTTAAAAAAGCCTCATCCGAAAAAAGATTCCCGTAATTTATGAAAAGAATGTTTTCAACATTCAGTACGCCTTTAGCATCTTCGTTTTTTATGTACAGATCAAGTTTTCCGTCATTATTGACATCAACCCAGCAGACTCCATGAGCACCGAAATAACTGTACCCCCCCACATTATACTTCCCTGTTACATTTGTGAAATGTATGCTTCCGGATAATAAAAGAGGTGACAAAACAAAAATAAAAGCAAGGATTAATGTTTGTTTTTTCAGAGTGCTCAAATAATAACCCTGATGGCTCATTTGGTTTCATAAAGTGTGCCACTTGAAAAATCATTTGTCAATCATATTTAAAAACAGCTCAATTTCACCTTCTCTCCTGTGTCTGTTTACTGGAAGACGCCTTGTATGCTAATATGGATTTGTAATCTTAACAGGATTATTGAGCTTGCTGCAGACATGAAAATTAAAAAATCACTCATTTTTTTTTCCGTAATCGCCCTCTTTGTCCTCTCAAGCTGTGCAAAAAAAACAATGTTCCAGAGAGCAGATGCCGAAAACCGGGAAACCAAAGACATTGATCTCAATCTGCTGAAAAAGGATAGTGACAACAATCTTTACTATCACAAGAAGTTCGTAACCTTCCGATTCGAGACGAAAAGTAACTCCATGAGTATTCAAAGCAAACTATCGGGGAACTTAAATGTCAATATAAGCTGTATTTCTGATAAAAAAGGGACCCTCTCTCTCTCAAAACAAGGAACAGAAAAAACCTCTCAATCCGGATCCAGAATCCCAATAAGAAAGGGATACAACGACCTGGACTTTGCACTGAACCTTGAAAAAGGACAGCATATGATCATTCAAAATCCGGATGAACTGGATATCATATTCTCAAAGCCTATCATATACAAAACCATTCCGGCAGAAGAGAGGACAAATGTGTTTCTGATTTCTGTTGACACACTGAGCTCTCTTCATATGAGCCTCTACGGATATGACAGAAAGACGACCCCGAATATAGACCGATTCTCTCACGACGCAGTTGTTTTTCTAAATGCTTTCTCAAACTCGTCCTGGACCGTCACTTCTCATATGAGCCTTTTCACATCCCTTCATGAACACGAGCACCAGGTCGAAGAGAGGGCTGAATACAAGATCAAAAACCAGAAGCTGATACGCGTGAAACCCCCTGCTGTATTTCCTCTTTCATACGATATCCCCTTTTTCGCTGAAGATATATCCGACGGGTTTGCAACAGTGAGCTACAACGGAGGAGTCAAAGTGGATGCTCTCTTTGGCTTTTACAGAGGATTTGATCTCTACTGGAGCAATAATGACCTGTACTCCCCAAAAGCCGGGTCTGTGATGTTTGAAGAAGCCAGAGACAAATTGACGGAATCCCCGTTTCCAAAAGCTTTTTATTTCCTTCACACCTACCACGTCCATGCACCCCATAATCCTCCGGCAGAATTCTTGAGTAGAATTCCCAGGGAAACCCAACTAAAGGAATTCGATTTTAACAGTGACCTGGGAGGGAACAGGTGCATATTTAAAGAAACAGGTGATGACTTTATTGAAGATGTGAAAGCCCTGTATGATGCGGAGATAGTAAGTTTTGACCACTATTTCGGAGAATTTATCACATTTTTGAAGGACAATGACCTTTATCAAAACTCCATGATCATTTTGCTCTCAGACCATGGAGAAGAATTTTTTGAACATAGAAGATGGGCCCATGGCTCTGACCTGTACAACGAACAAATTCGAATCCCTCTGTTAATTAAGTTTCCGGAACAAAGATATCAAGGAAAAAAAATTAAAGAAAATGTCAGCCTTCAAGATGTTCTGCCCACCATCATGAATTATTATGGAATCAGATATCCAAAAAATATAAGAGGGCAGTCTCTCATCCCATTGATAAAAAGCGGTCGAAATCTGGAAAGACCCATAGTATCATCCATATACAGATTCAAGCCGTTTGAATTACTTCCAGGGAAAATTACGGTCATCCAAAATAACTACAAAATAATATTTAATAAAAGATACACTCAAGAAACGTTTAAATACTTCACATATCCGCCGCCTAACATCCCGTATACAGTAGAACTTTATGATTTGACACAGGACCCCGGAGAAAAAGTGAATCTTTTCCAGGAGAACCACACCCCTCAAAAAAACAAGCTCTTCGAGTACATAAAAAGAATAACAGAAGAAATGGATACAGCACAAAGAAAAGCTGAAAGAGAAGAAAAAATATCCGAAGAGATGCTCGAAAGGCTGAGAACCCTGGGTTATATCGATAAATAACGAATCTTTAAAACCAGCTAAATCGCTTCTCATATAAGACTAACCTGACCTATTCATAAAAAAATGGCGATGTGCCTTTTTTTGTTTTGCTTTCAAGGATATACATGCTTTCAAAAAAAATGACAACTGAAATGTTTTTGTTTGTTTTTACTTTCATTTTAATCGCCATTTTTTTACCATATAGGCAAGCCGATCTCACTGCATCTTCTTCGTTACAGGGTACTCGCGGTGAAGGACCACAGCTTCGTACTCTATGTCTTGCATCTGCAGCAACCTCGGCATGTGAATAAATCAGACTAATTATTGTATATTTTTATATAAAAGCGGATAACACACAGGCTGGAATATAGCGATTTTAAATGAAGTACATTGAAAAATCAGTAATAGCTGTAGAAAGGATCTCTTCTCCATTCCTTGATCGTTTCTTAAAATTTATCTCTTGTAGTAAAACTCTCGACTCTCTCCTCAAAAAAAGAGAAAATAAAAAATTAAGGAAGATCAATAATCCAGAAAAATTTCTCATTGTCCCTGATATCAATATAGGAGATGCCATAAACCATCAGGCTTTCATAGAAAAGATAAAACAATACCTGCCCGGATCGAAAATCCATTACGTCTATAATAGAAAAGCTTTTCCTCTTATTAAATCAAATCCTTTTGTCGACGCACATCATCCCATTCTTCGAAGTAGAGTCACTCCCTCTTCAAAGGACCTTGAAACCTTAAAGAAGCTCTTAATAAGAAATAAATATGACATTATTTTTAATTTTTCCCCTTTTCTTCCATTCTCCGCATTAAAATACGGAAAGGCCACAGTCATACATCCCATAAGATTCATAGGCAAAATAATAAGGGCCTACTTTGCAGAACACCACAAAATGCATATTAGCTTTCAATTAAGTCAATTTGGAAAGGAAATGGCTTTTAGGATCAACCCCTCCGGACTTAATGGAAAAACCAGTGAAGGCAGTCCTTTTACACTTAGATTGTATCTTAGTAAAGATGTGTATGTAAGAGCGGAAAAAACCGCTGAGAAAATAGGAATCCTACAGGATAGGAAAATTATTTTTTTTAATCCGGATTCTTCCTCTCCATACACCTTGATCCCATTAAAAATACAGGTCCATATTCTGAAAGCAGTCCTTTCCATGCCTTCTGTGGATCAGGTCCTTATGAACAGAGGCCGGTCATACAGGAATATCGAAAAAAAAATACTCAACCGACTCCCCGAAGAATTAAAAAGGAAAATCCTGATTTTTCCCCTGGATACCCCTATAGATGTTTACGCGGCTCTTACAGATAAAACGAATATCTTCATGTCAGCAGATACAGGCCCCATGCATATCTCTGCTGCGGAAAAAGTCATAACAGACTCAGAACAAAAATTCAGAAACCAAACCGCACTGATCGGAATATTCGGAGCAACTCCCAGCAGGCTCTACGGATATGATTCTTTCTCAGAGGGACACATAGATTCTGCGCAGAACGCTCCTGCAAAATCATTCGAAGGCCATCCCCCCTGTAAAAATATAACGTGCATTGACAAGGCTTTTAAGAACTGCCCTGAAATCAAATGTTTTAATGGGATCGACCCTGAAGAGATAATTTCTTATATCGAATCCTTTATCCATCACCCAGGTTAATCATTCAAGAAAGACTTTAATTTTTGCCTTCGCCGGGGTCCCCTTAACTTCCTTAGTGCTTTGGCTTCAATCTGTCTTATTCTTTCTCTCGTGACCTTAAACTGCTGCCCGACCTCTTCCAGAGTATGTTCATTCCCGCTTCCCAACCCAAAACGCATTCTGAGGACTTTTGCCTCTCTTTCCGTTATGGAATCCAGAACTTCCTCAATTTTTTCTTTTAATGTAATGTTCACAACAGCCTCAGGAGGAGAAGGAAGAATCTTGTCTTCAATAAAATCGCCTAACTGGCTGTCGTTGTCCTCTCCTATGGGAGTCTCCAGAGAAATAGGCGCCTGGGAAAGCTTAATAATTTTCCTCACTTTGTGAATGGGCATGTCCATTCTTTTAGCCAATTCTTCGCATTTTGGCTCACGGCCCATTTCCTGAACAAATTTCTGAGATTGTTTGATCAGTTTATTGATAGTCTCGATCATGTGGACAGGGATTCTTATAGTCCTTGCCTGGTCGCAAACAGCTCTTGTTATGGCCTGCCGGATCCACCAGGTGGCATAGGTCGAGAACTTGTACCCTCTTTTATATTCGAATTTACTGACAGCTTTGATCAATCCAGTGTTTCCTTCTTGAATCAAATCCAAAAAATGAAGCCCTCTGTTAATATATTTCTTTGCAATGGAAATGACTAACCGTAAATTTGCCGCTACCAGCTCTTCCTTAGCCTGATCGCTCATCTTCTGTTCCATCTTGATGGCGCGCATTATCTTTTTCATCCCATCAAAATCAAGCCTGACCTCTTTCTGTATAATCTGAATCAGTCTTTCCGTATCTTTTATCTGTCTTCTTATGGCAAGTTTCTTTTTTGTCTTTCTTTTGCGCCTGTACTTGGTCTCCAGATCCTCCTTGATTTCCTCAAGCCTGTTAATCCCCTCCAGTTTTAAATGCAAATTCTCGGTAGCTCTTTCAATTATCTCAGGCTTGATCTGGAGAGACCTTAATAATTGATTTATTCTTGAGAGAACCCGGAGGCGTTCTATGCTTTTCTTATCAGACTCAGGAATTTGTTCAAGTTCTTCATAGCCTTCTTTGATCTGGGATATTATGTCGAAAATCCGGTCCTCTCTTGTATCTTGATGCTCACCCGAAACGCTGCATTCATCATAATCAAACATATTATTCAGGATTCTCTTATGGAACTCATACTTATCTCTGACATCGCAAATCAATTCAAACAAAAACGGAGTTCTCGAAAGCGCTTTAATAATATTTCTTTCGCTTCTTTCAATCTGTCTTGCCAGAGCGATTTCACCTTCTTTTGTTAAAAGTGAAATGCTCCCCATCTCCTTTAAGTAGAGCTTTACAGGGTCAGTCGTTCTTTCAATCCCCCTTATCCTTGTTTTTTCGGGTTTTTTTGGACGCTGCTTGATCTCTCTTTGTTTGTTTCTGATTTTGATTTTATATCTATCCAAGGCTTCAATAAATCCGTCAAACTCTTCGTCAGTGTCAAATCCTTCCTCAAGCAAACCATTTATCTCTTCCATAAAGAGATACCCTCTTTCTCTTCCTAGCTGGAGGATCTTTCGGATTTGTTCTTTTTTTTCAGAACTGAACTTTTTTTTCTTTTTAACCTTGGTCTGAGTGAATAACTCCGGATTACTTGCCATTCAGAGAGTTTTTCTCCTTTTTATTTGCATTTGAAGTGTCTGACTTCTTCCTGACAGGTCTTCCTTTTTTCTCTATGAAAAGATCATTCATAGGTCTGAAAAATATATGGAGTTGTATCGATACTATGGATTGTGTTTCTCATTGGATTTAGATTATCTCATATTCTCAGATAAGAATCAAATTTTTCGCCTCTTTACAGCTTCTCAGGCCTTTTATTTGACACATACAAACATTGATGTTATGTTACAAAAAATCTAAGCTCGATAAAATGGCACAGGAGAGAGCAAGATGAAGAGCATTGATGACTATCTACCTATAGTCGGTGAAAAAACAATTGGGCGAATCCATCAAAAAGCCCATCGGTTGATAAACAAACATATCGTTCATATCAACTCCACAGCCCATGGAGGAGGCGTAGCTGAAATACTGAACAATCTCATCGTTCTTCTGAACGACATAGGAGTCGATGCTGGATGGAGGATCCTCATAGGCCCAACTGATTTTTTTACGGTCACAAAAAAGTTCCACAATGCTCTTCAGGGTAATTCCATAAATCTGTCCAAAAACAAAAAGTGTCTCTACCTGGAGACCAACAGCAGATTTTCCAGGTTCACCCATCTGGATCATGACTGTGTTATCATCCATGATCCTCAACCCCTTCCTCTTATTAAATTCAACAAGAAAAGGCAGCCCTGGGTATGGCGCTGTCACATAGATATCACTGAACCAAACAAAGCACTATGGGAATTTATCAAGACCTTTATTATCAGGTATGACTTGATGGTCATATCCAGCGAACGCTTCAAGAAAAATGATATCCCTATAAAGCAGGTTGTCATTCATCCCTCAATAGACCCTCTCTCAACAAAAAATATGGACCTCAGCGAAAAAACGATCAAAAAAACACTGGAAAAATTCGATATCCCTACTGATAAGCCTATAATCAGCCAGGTATCAAGGTTTGATCCGTGGAAAGACCCGGAAGGAGTGCTCAAGGTCTTTGAACATGTTAAAGAAAAAGTAGACTGCAGACTCATCTACTGCTACAACATGGCTCCGGATGACCCTGAAGGCGTTACGGTCTACAGCAGAATGAAACGAATTGCAAAAAAATATTTACAGTCAGGGGATGTCAAGTTCGTTCTGGGGGACAATCAGATCCTGGTTAATGTCCTGCAGCGGATATCCACGGTCGTGCTTCAAAAGTCGATAAGAGAAGGATTCGGTCTAACCGTAAGTGAAGCCCAATGGAAAGAAACTCCTGTCGTTGCCTCAAACAGAGGTGGTATCCCTGAACAACTAATAGACAATGAAACAGGCTTTTTGGTAGAACCTGGTGACATCAAAGGATGCGCAGAAAAAGTCATAACCATACTCAAAGATAAAAAACTTGCCAAAGAAATGGGTAAAAAAGGAAAAAGAAATATAAAGGAACATTTCTTGATAACCCGACACGTTGATGATTATCTCACGCTTCTCATCGATGTCCTCAATCATAATCTTGGCTATCCTCACTATTAAGCTGGGATTACCACCTGACCTATTCATCATCCTTGGTCAAAAGGTTTGAAATTATCTGTCCAAAAGGTTAAGCTATGCACAGCTAAGCAATTTCATGGGTAAAAACAAATCTTCAAAAGACAGCCTTATAATAGTCTCAAACAGACTTCCTGTTACCGTAAGCAGGAAAAAAAACCGGATACTAATAAAGGAAAGCCCTGGGGGCCTTGCCACAGGCCTACGATCTCTCAGGCAAAAGAAACAAGTACTGTTCATAGGCTGGCCTGGTTATATTCCGAGGAACAGCAGGGAGAAAAATTATATTCAAGAATGCCTCATAAAAGACCACCAGTGTCATCCTGTTTTCCTTTCCCGCCCTGAACTGGACAAGTATTACTATGGATTTTCAAACAGAACCATATGGCCTCTCTTTCATTACTTTTCCTCATTGAGTACCTTTGAGGAGCCTGAATGGAAATCCTATGAAAAAGTTAACCAGAAATTCTTACAGATAATCATGGAAACTGCTGACCCTGCCAATACTTTCTGGGTGCATGACTATCATCTTATGCTTCTTCCCAAACTCATACGGAAAGTATTTCCAAAAAGCTCCATAGGGTTCTTCCTTCATATCCCTTTTCCATCATCAGAGATATTCCGGATACTTCCCTGGAGAACAGAAATCTTAGAAGGGCTGCTGGGAGCTGACCTTGTGGGATTCCATACATATGAATACGCAAGGCACTTCCTAAGCAGCTCTTTAAGGCTTCTGGGTTATGAACACGAATTTGGTTCGATTTCCGTCGACAACAGAATAGTCCGTGTGGATAACTTTCCCATAGGAATAGATGTCGAAAAAAACAACAGACTGCTTGCTGACCCCGAAGTACAGAGAGAAACAGCAAAGTGCCGAAAACTATTGGGGAAAAAAAATAAAATAATCCTTTCTGTTGACAGACTGGATTATTCCAAGGGAATCGCTCACCGCCTCAAAGCATTCGAACTCTTTCTAGCGAAAAATCGAAAATGGCACAAAAAAACAACCTATATTATGTTGTGTGTGCCGTCAAGAACAAAAGTGAGTCATTACAAACTGTTGAAAGAAGAAATCGACAGACTTGTCGGAAATATAAACGGAAGATTCGGGACTCCATCTTGGACACCGGTTAACTATATATACCGTTCACGGCCGTTTAAAAAACTCATCTCTCTGTACTCAGCCGCAGACATTGCGCTGGTGACTCCTGTAAGAGACGGCATGAATCTGGTAGCCAAGGAATACGTGGCTGCGAAAAAGGACAACAACGGAGTTCTTATCTTGAGCGGAACCGCCGGAGCTGCTGAAGAACTGGGAGAAGCGCTGATAGTCAATATCCATAATAAAAACGAAGTCGTTGACGCGATCAAAAAAGCCCTCACTATGCCGGAGCAAGAAAAAATATCCCGAATGAAGACAATGAGGAAACGCATCCTGGAATATGACATAAAGCACTGGACCCAGAGTTTCATAAAAAGCATTGAAGAGACAAAAAATATTCAGGCTACCAGAGAACATAGAAAACTAAACCAACACTGGAAAAAAGAAATTTTATCTCAGTATAAAAAAAGCAGGAAAAGACTTCTCCTTTTTGATTATGACGGAACACTGATCTCATTTTCCAAAAAACCCGAGGATGCCAAGCCGGATAAAGAACTAAAAAGAATGCTTATATCTCTTTCAAGCAATGCCAATAACCATATTGTCATAATCAGCGGAAGGGATCGAAACACAATGGAGCAGTGGCTCGGGGACATCAACTGCTCCCTGGTGGCTGAACACGGATCCTGGATCAAAATACTTCCGAAAGGCGAATGGGAAAGACAGGTCAGTATCCCTGTTCAATGGAAAGACCGGATCATGCCCATCCTTAAAAATTATGAATCAAGGGTTCCGGGCTCTTTTGTAGAAGAAAAAGAATTTGGCCTTGCCTGGCATTACCGGAACGCCAGCCCTGAATTGGGAAAAATGCGTTCTCATGAACTCTTTGATAATCTCAATGAGTTTTTAGCAAATACAAACCTTCAGCTAATGCACGGAAAAAAGGTCATAGAGGTCAGGATCGCTGGCATCAATAAAGGGACAGCTGCGGATCATTTTCTAAGAATGAGCGATTGGGATTTTATACTCGCATTAGGTGATGATTGGACTGACGAGGACCTTTTCAAAGTTCTGCCAGAAGGAGCTTTTTCCATAAAAATAGGGTACGGTTCCACTGAAGCCCGTCTTTATATCGAGTCTCCAAAAGCCTGCCGGTCTCTTCTGCGCGAACTATCCAAATCCTGATTATTCATAAAATATGGTGAAAATCATGTGTGGCCGTCGCTTGCAAAAGATTTTTAAC
>CAZSZS010000004.1:0-15350 GCA_964611275.1 uncultured Eubacteriales bacterium | reverse complement strand
TGACTATTCGATGACTTCGGTAACCGTTCCGGCTCCAACGGTTCTGCTTCCCTCTCTTATGGCAAACCTCTGGCCTTTCTCCATGGCCACATTGGTTATCAACTCGACCTCAAGGGTTACATTATCTCCAGGCATCACCATCTCTACTCCCCCCGGTAACTTCACATTCCCAGTCACATCTGTGGTCGAAAAATAAAACTGCGGCCTGTACCCCGTGAAAAACGGCGTGTGCCTTCCCCCTTCATCCTTGGTCAATGCAACTATCTTCCCCTTGAACTTCCGGTGCGGTGTGATCGTCCCCGGCTTCGCCAATACCATGCCTCGCTGTACCTCTTCCTTGTCCGTGCCTCTCAATAATATCCCTACATTGTCTCCTGCCTGCCCCTCATCCAATATCTTCCGAAACATCTCTACCCCTGTCACTACACGCTTTTTCGTCTCTCCAAATCCTACGATCTCTACCTCTTCCCCTTTCTTTACCATCCCTCTGTCTATCCTGCCTGTCACTACCGTGCCTCGTCCGCTTATCGTAAATACGTCCTCTATCGACATCAAAAACGGCCGGTCCACTATCCTCTTCGGCGTCGGTATGTGCGCATCCACCGCATCCAGTAACTCCATTATCGGCTTGTTCTCCTCTGCCTCAGGATCCCCATCAGATTCCAGCGACTTCAACGCGCTGCCCCTCACTATCGGTATGTCATCCCCAGGAAATTCATACTTCGTCAACAGCTCCCTTACCTCTAACTCCACTAAATCCAGTATCTCAGGATCATCCACTAAATCCGTCTTGTTCATAAATACCACTACCGCCGGTACGTTCACCTGCCGCGCCAATAATATGTGCTCCCGCGTCTGCGGCATCGGCCCGTCGTCCGCTGCCACTACCAATATCGCCCCGTCCATCTGCGCTGCCCCTGTCACCATGTTCTTGATGTAATCCGCATGCCCCGGACAGTCTATGTGCGCATAATGCCTCGCCTTCGTCTCATACTCTATGTGCGCTACCTGTATCGTCAATCCCCTCTCCTTCTCCTCTGGTGCATTGTCTATCTGATCATAGGCTATAAACGCTATCCCTTCATCCGACTTGTGTAGTACCTTCGTGATCGCTGCCGTTAACGTCGTCTTCCCATGGTCCACGTGCCCTATCGTCCCTATGTTTAAATGCGGCTTCTTCCTCTCAAATTTTGCCTTCGCCATTGATTTACCTCCTAGTTATTCTCCTTAATTATGCAACTTAAAACTAATAAGATATCTTTCCCTCTATTCTCGCTACTATTTTTTCCATTACAGAAGGAGCTGTAGGCCTATACTCAAAAAATTCCATAGTAAACAGCCCCCTGCCCTGAGTCATTGTCCTAAGGTCAGTCGCGTATCCAAACATTTCTGACATGGGGACAAAAGCCCTTAAGGTCCGGGTCTTTCCTCCTGATTCCATGCTTGCTATTTTGGCTCTTCTCGAATTAAGGTCTCCGACAACATCCCCTAAATATTCTTCCGGAGTGAGGACTTCCAGACTCATTATGGGCTCAAGCAGTGTGGGCCGGGCCCCTTTGGCCGCATCCTTAAATGCCATAGAACCGGCGATTTTAAAAGCTATCGAGGTAGAGTCTTCCTCGTGAAATGAACCGCCAGTCACAACAGCTTTGATATGAGTCATTGGGAACCCTGCCAGAACGCCTGATTCCATAGCCTCTTGAATCCCGTCTTTAATGGGAGAAATAAATTCCTTGGGTATAATGCCCCCTTTTGTTTCATTTGTAAATTCAAAATCTGTTCCCTCTTTATAAGGTTCGATCCTTATCTTGCAGTGGCCGTACTGGCCCCGTCCCCCACTCTGTCTGATATATTTTCCTTCTCCCTCTGATTCCTCAGTAATGGTTTCCTTATAAGCAACCTGAGGATTCCCAAGGTTTGCTTTCACTCCGAACTCTCGTGCCATACGTTCCATTAATATCTCTAGATGCAGTTCGCCCATTCCATAAACCAGAGTTTGTCCGGTCATGGGGTCTTTTTTGATCTTAAATGTGGGATCTTCCTTAGCCAACTTATTCAGAGATTCGCTTAATTTCAAATGCTCGCTTCTGGACTTTGGCTCAATAAAGGCCGAAACCACGGGTTCAGGGAACTCAATGGAAGAAAACAGGATCGGTCTGTTCCTCACGCTCAAGGTATCACCTGTTGAAATGGTTTTTGTTGAAGTCAAAGCAGCTATGTCACCTGTAAAGACTTCTTCGATATCCTTTCTTTTGTTAGAATGCATCTCTAAGAGACGATTGATCCGTTCTTCTTCCTCATTTGTGCAGTTATATATAGATGAGCCCACTTTGGTTTTTCCTGAATACACACGGAAAAACGCCAGCGTCCCTGTATAAGGATCATTCATTACTTTAAAGACAAAAGCCGAAAAAGGCTCGTCATCAGAGGGTCCTCTTTGCTCCACAGCTTTGGTTTTGGGATGGTATCCTGTTACCGGAGGAACGTCAGCGGGAGAAGGCAGATAATCGACGATGGCATCCAATAGCGGATGGACTCCCTTGTTTTTAAAGGAAGAACCGAACAGAACAGGGATGAACTGAAGTGAGAGGGTTGCCTTTCTGACTGCCATCAAAATTTCCTCTGCCGGTATATCCTGGCCTTCCAGATACTTCTCCATGATGGAATCATTGATATCGCTCAAATTTTCAAGCAGCTCCATTCTTTTTTCTTCCGCTTGTTCTCTGTATTCCGGAGTAATTTCTTTGACTTTGTATTTCACTCCCAGAACGTCATCACCGTATTGGATCTCTTTCATATGGATCAAATCAATGACTCCCCGAAAGTCTTCCTCTCTCCCTACGGGTATCTGAACAGACAGAGACCTTATATTGAATCTCTCTTCCATCTGTTTGATCGCCCTTTCAGGGTTCACTCCGATTCTATCCATTTTATTTATATAAGCTATCCTCGGTATCTTATACCGGTCTGCTTGCCTCCAAACGGTCTCAGACTGTGCTTCAACTCCTCCGACGCCGCACAGTATTATTATGGCTCCATCCAGAACCCTGAGAGAACGTTCGACCTCTACTGTGAAATCCACATGCCCAGGAGTATCAATAATGTTGATCCGGCAATTCTTCCATCTGCATGCGGTTGCTGCAGATGTGATTGTTATACCGCGTTCCTGCTCCTGAGCCATCCAGTCCATAACCGCAGTCCCCTCATCAACTTCTCCCATCTTGTGGGTAATGCCGGTATAGAACAGGATACGCTCTGTAGTGGTAGTCTTCCCCGCATCGATATGGGCCATGATCCCAATGTTTCTGACTCTCTCTATCGGATCTCTTCTCTTCAAACTTGAACTCCATCTTAATTTCTTAAATCCTAAACTTAATGCGAATCAGACTACCATTTATAATGAGCAAAAGCTCTATTAGCCTTTGCCATTCGATGGGTATCTTCTCTTTTTTTAATGGCTCCGCCTTTATTATCGGCAGCTTCCATTATCTCTCCGGACAATCTTTCCACAAAAGATTTTCCGGGCCTTTGCTTCGAATAAGTCAAAAGCCATCTTATGGCCAGTGAGGTCGCTCTTTTTTCGTCGACCTCCACAGGGACCTGATAAGTGGCTCCTCCTACTCTCCTAGATTTTGTTTCCAGGAGAGGCTTTATGTTATTGATGGCTTTCTCATAGGTCTTTAACGGATCTTCCTTAGTGGCTTTTTTTATTTTTTCCAGTGATTCATATACGATACGCGCAGCAAGACTTTTCTTGCCATCGATCATAACACCATTGATAAGCTGAGATACAAGGGTACTGTTATAGAACTGGTCAGCTGTTTTTTTTCTTTTTTTAACTTTGCCTTTTCTGGGCATCTTTCACTCCCTTATTCTCCGACTTTTTTCTGTTTCGGCTTTTTAGCCCCGTACTTTGAACGTCCTTGTCCTCTGTCCTGTACGCCTTCACAGTCAAGCGCACCTCTTATCACATGATAGCGGACTCCAGGCAAATCCTTGACCCGGCCTCCTCTGATGACAACAATCGAATGCTCCTGAAGGTCATGACCGATTCCCGGAATATATCCGGTCACTTCTTTATTGTTGGTCAATCTGATTCGCGCAACTTTTCTCATAGCAGAATTGGGCTTCTTCGGCGTGGTCGTAAAAACTCTTGTGCACACTCCTCTCTTCTGAGGGCATTTCTCCAGAGCAGGAGATTTCGTCTTGCTTTTTTTGCTTCTACGTCCTTTTCTTACTAACTGGTTTACAGTAGGCAATAGATTACTCCTCTTTCAATAATTATTATGTTGTCATTAAATTCGGCTAAAATCCGCTAAAATGAATGTTCGGATGATAGCAAACCTAGTCTGTTATGTCAAGGTTTTTAATATATTTAGAAAGATTTTTACTGGCTGATTTGAAGGTCCACTTCTTCCTGCTTTTTTCCCTCTTTCTCTTCCACCAGTTCTATGCGCTGGTGAGCTTTGTATCCAGTGCCAGCCGGAATCAATCTTCCCATAATTATATTTTCCTTAAGACGCCGCAGATGATCGACTTTACCGTAAAGGCTCGCCTCTGTTAATACACGTGTTGTCTCCTGGAAAGATGCGGCAGCAATAAAGCTGCTTGTACTTAAAGCGCTTTTGGTTATTCCGAGAAGCAGCGGACGTGCCTTAGCCGGCTTGCCTCCTTTCTCTATGACTTTTCTGTTCTCTTCCTGAAAGATAAATTTATCCACTTTCTCATCAATGAGAAAATCCGTGTCTCCCACTTCCTCCACTTTTATCCATCTCAACATCTGCCTGATAATGATTTCCATATGCTTATCGTTTATCGACACACCCTGAAGTCTGTAAACTCCCTGTATCTCTCTTAATAAGTATTCGGCAAGTTCCTTTTCTCCCAAAACCCGCAGGATGTCATGGGGATTCACAGGACCGTCCATCAACGGAGTGCCTGCTCTGACCCTCTCCTTTTCTCCTACGATGACATGGGATTCTTTTGGAATGAAATACTCCTTCTCGCCTCCGCGTTCATTTTCGACCGTGATCTTTCTGTTGCCTCTGACCAAGCCTCCGTAACTCACCACACCGTCAATTTCGGAAATAGTAGCCGGAGATTTCGGCCTTCTCGCTTCAAACAGCTCCTCAGCTCTGGGCAGACCACCCGTGATATCTTTGGTTCTGGTTGCTTCTCTCGGAATCTTTGCGAGCACATCGCCTGCAAATATTTTATCTTCATCTTTGCTCTCGAGATTAGCCCCTGAGGGAAGAAAATATTTCTTTAATAAGACCGGTTTTCCCTTATCATCTTTCTTCTTTTCATCAAGTATCAAAATTTGAGGCTGCATTTTATCGTCTTTCGGATCTGTGATAACTTGAGTGATCAATCCGGTAAATTCATCCTGAATCTCTTCCATTGTCAATCCCAGCGCGACATCATGGAAATGAACCTTACCGGTTTCTTCGCTTATTATGTAAGTATTAAAGGGATCCCATTCAGCAAACTGTTGCCTTTCTTTGACTTCCTCCCCGTTTTTTATAAGGATTTGAGCTCCGTAAGGTACCTGATAATGCTCTATCTCGCGATCCCGGTGGTCAAGAATGGCAATCCGGGCTGTTCGATTAACGACAATGATCTTCTTGTCCTTGTTAACCACATACTTTAAATTATCGAACTTAATAACCCCGTCGTTTTTTGCTTCAAGCCTGGATTTCTCTGCTCCGCCCATGGCTATTCCGCCCACATGAAAAGTCCTCATGGTCAACTGTGTGCCTGGTTCCCCGATAGACTGCGCAGCCTGGACTCCTGCGGCTTCTCCCATTTCGACCATGGCCCCGGTTGTCATATCACGGCCGTAACAAAGCTGGCAGACGCCTCGCTTTGACTCGCATGTCAAAAGAGATCTGATTTTAATCTTTTCGATTCCCATGCTTTCCAGTCTCTGCCCTACATCCTCTGTTATTTCCTCATTCACATCAACAATGACCTCATTCGTATCAGGATGAGTCACTTTCTCTAAGGATATCCTCCCGACGATTCGGTCAATAAAGGGCTCGATGAGTTCCCCGTTTTCAACAATGGCTGATACCTGAACTCCTTTCAAAGTGCCGCAGTCATATTCGTCCACTATGACTTCCTGAGAGACATCCACCAGTTTTCTGGTCAGATAGCCCGAATTCGCTGTTTTTAATGCTGTATCAGCCAACCCCTTTCTCGCTCCATGAGTTGAGATAAAATACTGCAGAACGTTCAAACCCTCCCGTAGATTTGAAATGATAGGAGTTTCTATGATTTCCCCCGATGGCTTACTCATCAGGCCGCGCATCCCGGCAAGCTGACGGATCTGCTGTTTGTTACCCCTTGAACCGGAATCAGCCATTACAAAGAGCGGATTGATCTTGTGGCTTTCAAAGCTGATCTTTTGCATATCTTCGATCATGGCCTGAGAAACTTTATCCGTAACGCTGCCCCAGACACCCACGACTCTGTTGAATCTTTCTCTCGCGGAAATAACGCCTTCCTTGTAAAGACCTTCGATTTCCTGTACCTGTTTTTGAGCTTTGTCGACCAGTTTAGATTTCTCCGGAGGAGTGACAAAATCATCTATCCCCAAAGAAAATCCGGCGCTGCTTGCGTATTTGAAACCAACCTCCTTCATGTCATCCAAGACTCTTATGGTCCCTGACCTGCCCAGTTTGAGATAGATATAATATATGAGATTCTCGATCCCCTTCTTTTTCATTTTTCCGTTTACAAAAGGTATTTCATCCGGAAAAATATCATTAAATATGATACGGCCCGGAGTCGTTTCTATGAGCTTATTAGTGATTTTTTTCACAGGACATGTCAGAACATCCTGGTCATCATAATAAGTTGACAGGTTTATAAAATTCCCTCTTAACCTTATCTTTATCTGCGCGTGAAGGTCGACTTCCTTGTTTTCCAAAGCAACAAGCGCTTCTTCCTTAGAAGAAAAGATCCTTCCTTCTCCTTTTTTGTCTTTTTGGGAAAGAGTGAGATAGTAGCAACCCAAGACCATGTCCTGACTGGGGATAGCCAGAGGACGACCGTGAGCAGGGGATAAAATATTCCTGCTGGAAAGCATCAAATTCCTGGATTCGACCTGAGCTTCAACAGAAAGAGGCACATGCACGGCCATTTGGTCACCGTCAAAATCCGCATTGAAAGCAGCGCAGACCAGAGGATGTATCTGTATCGCCTTGCCCTCAACCAGAATAGGCTGAAAGGCTTGGATTCCGAGTCGATGAAGTGTCGGTGCCCGGTTGAGAAGGATAGGATGTTCTTTGACGACCTGTTCCAGATAATCCCAAACTTCAGGCCTTTCCTGTTCATGCCACTCCCTGGCGACTTTGACGCTTGGAACCAAGCCTTCTTTTTCTAATTTATGAAAAATAAAGGGTTTGAAAAGCTCCAGGGCCATCTTTTTCGGGAGCCCGCACTGATAAAGCTTGAGTTCAGGCCCCACGACAATTACTGACCTGCCAGAATAATCGACCCTTTTCCCGAGGAGATTTTGTCTGAATCTTCCCTGTTTTCCCCGTAAAGATTCACTCAAAGATTTCAAAGGCCGTCTGTTAGGCCCCAGGTGCACTCTTCCTCTTCTTCCATTATCAAAGAGGGCATCGACAGCTTCCTGAAGCATTCTTTTCTCATTCCGGATAATCAGTTCAGGAGCTCTGAGTTCGATCAATTTTTTCAAACGGTTGTTCCTGTTGATTACCCTTCTGTAGAGGTCATTAAGGTCGGAAGTGGCAAAACGCCCTCCATCCAGTCTGACCAAGGGCCGCAGGTCAGGTGGGATAACAGGAATCACATCAAGTATCATCCACTCCGGCCTGTTTCCGGAATCCTTCAATGCCTTGAAAACTCTAAGGCGCTTAGCAGCCCGAAGCCTTCTCTGCTTTGAAGTCTCTGTTTTCATCTTTTTTCTTAAAGAGGCGCTTTCCTTATCAATATCAATTTGTTCCAGCAGGGCTTTGATCGCCTCGGCTCCGATGGAAGCCTTAAACCCATCTCCGTACTTTGACTGTGCTTCCTTGTATTCATCCTCAGTAAGTACCTGCCTTTCCTTTAGTGGGGTATCCCCGGCGTCGAGTACAATATAGGACTCAAAGTAAAGCACTTTTTCCAGGTCCTTTATTTTCAGGTCTAGTAAAAGTCCTATCCGGCTTGGAAGGCTTTTGGAAAACCAAATATGAGCTACGGGAGAAGCAAGCTTTATGTGTCCCATTCGCTCTCGTCTTACATTGGAACGAGTGACCTCAACTCCGCACCTTTCACATATGATCCCCCTGTATTTCATGCGTTTGTATTTTCCACAAAGGCATTCATAATCATTAATAGGGCCGAATATCTTTGCACAAAACAGCCCGTCTTTTTCCGGCTTAAAGGTCCTGTAATTTATGGTCTCCGGTTTGGTCACTTCTCCCCAAGACCAACTCAGTATCTTTTCTGGAGATGCAATGCTTATTCTCACCTGATCAAAATCTACCTTAGGTTTTCCTCCCATTGAATGCCTTGTCTCCATTATTTTTCTCCTTTAAGGATCTTGGGAACATCAATACCCCAAGGAAGGACTTCTTCTTCTTCTATTTTTTCCAGCTCCACATTCAAGCAAAGACTTTGTAGCTCTCTAATGAGAACATTGACTGACTCGGGGAGCCCGGGCTTAAAATCAAGGTCTCCTTTTACAATCGCCTCATAGATTTTTGCTCTTCCTTCCACATCATCTGACTTGGCCGTTAATAACTCCTGTAGCGTGAAGGCCGCTCCATAGGCTTCCAGGGCCCACACTTCCATCTCGCCGAATCTCTGACCTCCGAACTGCGCTTTTCCTCCCAACGGCTGCTGGGTGATCAAAGAATAAGGCCCTGTTGAGCGGGCATGTATCTTGTCTTCAACCAAATGGTACAGTTTCATTATATACATATAGCCAACAGTGACTTCACTGTCCAGTAATTCACCGGTTATTCCGTCATATAAAGGATATTTACCGCTCTCGGGAAGCCCGGCTTTGTTTAAAAGCTCCTTGATCTCTCCTTCAGATATTCCGTCAAACACGGGAGTTGATACCCACATCCCAAGTTCCGCAGCAGCCCCTCCAAGGTGTGTTTCTAAAATCTGTCCGACGTTCATTCTGGAAGGAACCCCAAGTGGATTTAGAATCACCTCAACTGTTCTCCCATCCGGCATATGAGGCATATCTTCTTCAGACACGATCTTTGCGATAATTCCTTTGTTTCCATGCCTCCCTGAGACCTTATCTCCTTCGGAAAGCTTCCTTTTCATGGCTATATAGACTTTTATGGTCTGTATAACACCAGGAGACAGCTCATCGCCTTTCTTCAGAGCATCACATTTTTCTTTAAAGACAGACTTCAAGGCTTCTATCTGGCGGTTTACCTTTTTCTTAATATCTGAAATTTCCTTTTCATGAGCTACTTTGACCTTTATCTTGGCTGTTTGTTCAAGCGTCAGTTTCTTTAAAACAGAGGCTGTCAGTTTATCCCCTTTTTTGAGTTTTATATCGCCTATTTTGACTCCACTTTGAACAACAGCGTCTTTCAAGATCGATTTGACTCTTCTGAGTTTTGCCGCATTTAATATGCTTATCTCATCATCAAGGTTTCGTTTCATCCTCTCGATTTCTTCTTTTTCAATCACTTTGGCTCTGGGGCCCTTTTCTATCCCCCTCCGTGAAAATATCTTTACATCTATCACAGTCCCTTCGATTCCGGGTGAGCAGTATAAAGAAGCGTCCTTCACATCCAGGGCTTTCTCCCCGAATATGGCTTTCAGGAGTTTTTCTTCCGGAGAGAGCTGCGTCTCTCCTTTGGGGGCGACTTTTCCCACTAAGATATCCCCGGGCTTTACCTTGGCCCCTATTCGAACGATCCCGTTTTCATCAAGATTACGGAGTAATTTTTCCGGGACATTAGGGATATCTCTGGTAATTTCCTCGGGACCCAGCTTTGTGTCCCGGGCGTCCAAGGTTTCTTCGGCTATGTGTAAAGAGGTAAATATGTCTTCCTTTATCAGCTTTTCACTGACAATAATGGCATCCTCAAAATTGTACCCTCTCCAGGGAATAAACGCACAAAGAACATTTCTGCCTAAAGCCAGCTCCCCTTTATCCGTGCAGGAGCTGTCAGCCAGTATCTGCCCTGCCTGAACTCTGTCTCCCTTTCTCACTATAGGGCGGTGATTCATACATGTGTTTTGGTTGGTCCTCAGGCTCTTTGTCAATAAATAAAGGTCCGTTCCCACATCATAAGTCTCTCCATCAGACTGTTCATCAACACGAACCAAGATCCTTTCAGCATCCACAAACTCTACCAATCCGGAGCGGTTGCATGTCACCACATCACCGGAGCCCTTGGCAATAAGATGCTCGATCCCTGTGCCTACTCTGGGTGCTTCCGGCTTCAACAAAGGAACAGCCTGCCTCTGCATGTTAGATCCCATTAAGGCACGGTTCGCATCATCATGCTCAAGAAAAGGTATCAACGAGGTAGAAAGAGAAACCAGCTGTTTGGGTGAAACATCGATATAATCCACCTTTTCTTTTGGAACGACTTTGTACTCTCCTTTTTGTCTTACATTTATAAGATCTCTTTGAAGGTTTCCCTTATCATCAATGGGCGAGTTTGCCTGGGCAATGATATAATTTTCTTCTTCCCAGGCAGTTAAATAAAAGCAGTAAGGCTCAGTAACCGGAAGACTCTTGTTTTTTGCCTTCTTTATTCCTTCAAGTTCCTTCTCCAGTTCTCCTTTTTCAACCGTATCGCCTATCTTATAACGGCTGTCTCCGGGGTGGATGATCCTGTAATAATCAAGAACTCTTCCGTCTTTGACTTTTCTATAAGGAGTCTCAATAAATCCGAATTCATTGACTCTTGCATAGCTGCTGAGAGAGGAGATAAGTCCTATATTAGGGCCCTCCGGGGTCTCAATGGGACAAATTCTTCCATAGTGAGAGGATTGAATATCTCTCACCTCAAAGCCCGCACGCTCCCTGCTCAATCCTCCCGGTCCTAAAGCGCTCAATCGGCGCTTATGCGTGACTTCCGCAAGACTGTTTATCTGATCCATGAACTGCGATAATTGAGAACTGCCGAAAAACTCTTTGAGTGCGGCGATAACAGGTTTTGAATTAATGAGATCCTGAGGCATAGACGATGCCAAATCCGTGGCAACGGTCATTTTCTCTCTAATGGTTCTTTCCATCCGGGTCAGTCCAATACGAAACGCGTTCTCTACCAGCTCTCCGACAGAACGGACACGGCGGTTTCCCAAATGGTCAATGTTGTCTATCTCCCCTTCTCCCATTCGCAGCCTTAACAGATATTTTATGACTTCCACAAAATCCAGGGGAGACAGAGTTTTCTCATCAAGAGGCCTGTCAAGGCCTAATTTAATATTCATCTTTAGCCGGCCGATACGGGAAAAATTGTACTTCTGAGGATTATAAAAAAGGCTGTGAAAAAGATTTTGAGCGCTTTCCATAGTGTGCGGTTCACCCGGCCTTAATTTTTTATAAATTTCGCCAAGAGCTTGATTTGTGTCCTTCTTTTTATCTTTTTTCAGGGTATTGGATACGATTTTCCCTATTTTATCTTTTAAAGGAAAAAAGACTTCAAAGGTCTTTCCGGCTTCAAGAATTTTATCTAATTGGGAATCTCCGATCTCTTCGTTAGATTTAATGACTTCGGGAACCGTGCCTATGGAATAAGCCCCTTTTAACTGGCCTTTCGAAACCGGGATCATATCCATGCCACGGCTTTTTAGCTTATTGTATAGCTCCTTTGTCAGCTTCTTTTTTGCAGGCGCAATTACTTTTGTAGTCTTTGAGTCAGGATCTACAATATCCGCAGTTAACAGCTTGCCTATAAGGTCTTCCGTTAATTCCCAGAAAAGAACTCCATTTTTTGGAGTGACTTTATGGGACCTATAAAAAAGCCTCAATATCTCTTCATCTGAGCCAAATCCAAGTGCCCTTAAAAAGACACTCGCGGGAAACTTCTTCTTTCTGTCAAGCCTCACGTAGAGCACATTATTCTTGGCGTATTCAAACTCAACCCAGGCACCTCTATACGGTATCACCTTTCCGACAAAATAATCTTTTTTTCTTTTATCAGGCCTAAAGAACACACCAGGCGACCTCTGAAGCTGACTGACAATGACTCGTTCGATCCCATTAAAAATAAAGGTGCCTTTATCTGTCATTAAAGGAATATCACCAAAATAGGATTCCTGCTCTTTTATATGTTTCAGACGCTTCGCTTTTGTCTCAAGGTCTTTCTCCCATGATATCAGCCTGATCTTTATCCTCAAGGGCACACTGAATGAGTAACCTTTTTGAAGACATTCAGTAGAGTTGTACTTCATTTTAAGTCTGACCCGGTCTCCACAGTGCTCACAAATGGGAAGTTCGATTTTTCCTGCTGTTCCGCAGTAAGGGCAAATCTCTTTGTCAGTAAGCTCTATATTCCCGGGCAGCAAGGTACCGCATGCCGTACACTTGCGCCGCGAATTTTCCACACCTTTGAGCTTCCCGCACTTGCACTCCCAGTCACCGATTGAATAACTAATAAACTCTAATTGGGTCGTTTCCTTAAAATCAGAAATGGGGAAAATATCCTTAAACGCGCCCTGCAGACCGGTGTCTTCCCTTTCCTCCGGAAGAAGTTCCATTTGCAGAAACTGTGCATAGGATTCTTTCTGAATAGCCAGCATGTCTGGTATAGGAAAAGTACCTTTAATTTTTGAGAAATCAACCCTTTCTCGATAAATATTTTTCAATTCCGTATGCATATTTTTCTCTCTCTAAAGAGACAGTTACTCTGTTTAATACTATTCTAATTCTATAACCGCCCCTACTTCTTCGAATTTTTTCTTCATTTCCTCGGCTTCCTCTTTGGAAACACCTTCTTTTACTGGCTTCGGGGCGCTGTCAACCAGGTCTTTTGCCTCTTTTAATCCTAAACTTGTCACTTCTCTGACAGTTTTGATTACGTTTATTTTTTTGTCGCCTATTTCTTTTAAAACAACATTGAACTCAGTCTTCTCTTCCTCAGCCGGAGCTTCTCCTGCAGCTTGGGCTCCTGCAGCAGCTACAGGCACAGCAGCAGATGCACTTATATCATACCTTTCTTCAAATTCCTTGATATAATCAGCAAGCTCTAATACGGTGAGATTATCAAGATGTTCAAAAAATTGTTCTTTAGTCAGCTTTGACCCTCCAGTTTTTTTTGCTGTTTCCTTTTTTTCCTTTTTAGGATCACTAGACTGTTTCGTCTGTTCTTTAGCCATGTTTACCTCCAACTCTATTTTTTTGTTTTTAATTGACTCAACATGCTGCCAAGACTGCTTAAGGGGGCCTGCCAAGTCCTTAATAATTTAGTTAACGGGGCTGCCATTAAATATCCGAATTTTGCCATCAATTCCTCTCGGGATCCCAGATTCACAACTTCTTTAAATCTATCTCCCTTTATGAACTGGCCTTCGACAATACCCGCTTTTATGCCTAATATTTTATTACTGCCAATAAAATCATCTAAGATCCGAGCTAAATTTATAGGGTCATCGGATGTAAAAGCAAGGGCTGTAGGGCCCCTCAAATTTTCTTTCAATTCATTTGCAAAATCATCTCCTAGGGCCTTTAAAGCCAGGCGATTCTTGATAACCTTGATAGAACAATTCTTCTCCCTAAGTTGCGTTCTCAATTCAATGGATTTAGAAACAGGAATATTCACATAATCCACTAAAAACAGCGCATCATTTTTGTCAAATTCCTCACGGATTTCCTTCGCCCTTTTTTCCTTTTTTTCACGATTCAAACTCACTCTTATATCTCCTATTTATCAAGTTCGCTCTCAGCAATTTTTATAGAAGGCCCCATAGTTGAGCAAATATAAACACTCTTAATATACTTTCCTTTACTGGAAGCAGGTTTGGCCTGAATAATAGCCTGAATGAAGGCATTAATGTTTTCCTCTAATTTGTCTTCAGAAAATGAAATTTTTCCCACCGGGGAATGAACGATTGAAGTCTTATCCACTCTAAACTCAACTTTGCCTCTTTTTATCTCATCAACAGCTTTTTTTATGTCAAAGGTAACGGTTCCGGATTTTGGATTGGGCATCAGTCCCTTGGGCCCCAGCACCCTACCGAGCTTTCCAACTCCTTTCATCATATCGGGAGTGGCAACAATCGTATCAAAATCTATCCATCCCTTTGATATCTTTTCAACAAGATCTTCTCCTCCTACATGATCAGCTCCTGTTTGTTCAGCTTCCTTTATTTTCTCGCCGGACGCAATGACACAGACTTTTTGACTCTTTCCGGTACCGTGGGGAAGTACGAGTGTCCCCCTTACCATTTGATCCGAATGTTTGGGATCAACTCCCAGGGTCATCGAGATATCCACAGACTCGTCAAAATTCACATAACTAGACTTTTTTACGAGAGCGACCGCTTCCTTTAAAGCATATTCCTCTTTTTCTATTAAGTCTCTTGATTTGATGTACTTTTTGCCTCGTTTAGCCACTTATTATCTCCAATCCCATGTTTTTTGCGGTTCCTTCAATGATCTTTGCCGCTGCATCAATATCATATGCATTTAAATCTGCCAGTTTCTGTTGGGCTATCTCCCTTAATTGGGATCTGGTGATCTTGCCTACCTTCTCCCTGTTTGGTTCTCCGGAACCTTTTGCAATTCCTGCCGCTTTTTTGAGCAAAAAGGCAGCTGGGGGAGACTTGACTATAAAACTAAAGCTTCTGTCTTTGTATACAGTAATGACAACGGGAACAATGGAACCGGCTTCCATCTTTCCTGTTTTCTCATTAAATTGGCGTACAAAATCCATGATGGGAATATTATTCTGTCCGAGGGCAGGCCCAACAGGAGGAGCCGGACTTGCCTGACCGGCTGGAATCTGAAGCTTTATTTGGGTCACAACTTCTTTTTTTGCCATAGTGCCTCCTATATTTTTTCTACCTGTAAGAACTCCAGTTCAACCGGGGTTGACCGGCCGAAAATGGTGACCATGACCTTTAACGTGTCTCTCTCATGGTTCACTTCTTCCACAATTCCATTGAAATTAAAAAAAGGTCCGTCAATGATCCTTACAGCCTCACCTTTCTCAAACGTATGTTTGGGTTTGGGTTTTTCAGAAGTACTCTCCATATGTTCCACAATCTGGCTCACTTCCTCTTTGCTTAACGCCGATGGTTTCTTTCCTGAACCGACAAAACCCGTCACTTTTGGCGTATCTCTAATGATCAACCAATTTTCATCACTCATTTCCATCTCGACCAAAATATATCCCGGGTATGACCTCTTC
>CAZSZS010000003.1:0-1802 GCA_964611275.1 uncultured Eubacteriales bacterium | reverse complement strand
CATGACATTTTTCTATAGGCAGATGCCCCGATTGATTGAGTCAGGCCACCTCTATGTCGCTCAGCCTCCTTTGTATAGGATCAAGAAAGGTAAATCATCTGAATACATTGGAAATGAGAAAAAGTTCCAGAAATACCTTTTAGAAAAAATCTGCAAAGATTTTAGCATGAAGGTAAAAAACAAGAAAAAAGTCTACAAAGGAACGGAACTCAAGAATATTTTGAAGATGATCATGGGAAAGAAGAGTGATTTGAGTGGTTTGGAAAGAAAGGGATACCCTCATTTCCTTATTTTCACTCTCCTGAACCATGATGTAAGCGGAATAGACTCTTTGAAACAAAAGAGCACGATGAGTGAGATTCAGGAGGATCTGGCGAAAAAGAATATAGAATCAGTTTTATCCAGAGACGAAGAACATGGTTTGTATGAACTCATAGTGACCTATCGGGTTAACGGGATGAATATGAAGGCAGCTGTAGGGATGGATTTGGTGACATCTCCGAGATATCAAAGACTTTATGATGTCAATAAGGAGCTAGAAGAGATCAGGCCGCCTTTTGAAGTCATCAATAAAGATGAACCTGTTGAGCTTGAAAACGAAGCTAGGCTGATTGAGTATTTAAAGGAGCATGTGAAGAAAGGGATTTCCATACAGAGGTATAAGGGACTTGGAGAAATGACACCTCAACAGCTTTGGGAGACGACCATGGATCCTGAAAAAAGAACCTTACTCAAAGTATCTATTCAGGATGCAGTGGAGGCGGACCGGATTTTTAATATTCTTATGGGAAGCGATGTCGAATCCCGAAGAAATTTTATTGATGAAAACGCCCTTGAGGCAGAGAATCTGGATATCTAACAAACATTCTGTTTGATGAGAGAAAGGAGATATCATGGCTGTCAAGCTATCTGAAGTCAGCATTGAAAAGGAGATGAAGCGCTCCTATCTGGACTATGCAATGAGTGTCATTATCGGCCGTGCTATCCCCGACATAAAAGACGGATTAAAACCGGTACACAGAAGAGCTCTCTATGCTATGCATGACCTCGGATTGAAGTGGAACAAACCGTACAAAAAGTCCGCGCGGATCGTCGGAGACATCATAGGTAAATACCATCCCCATGGAGATGCGGCGGCTTATGACACAGTCGTGAGAATGGCACAGGACTTTGCGCTCCGTTACCCTCTGGTGGATGGGCAGGGCAATTTTGGCTCAGTGGATGGAGACCCGGCAGCAGCTATGAGGTATACCGAAGTCCGGATGAAAAAGATAACAGAGGAGCTTCTTGCTGACCTTGATAAGGATACGGTTAATTTTATTCCGAACTATGACGAAAGTCTTACCATGCCGGAAGTGCTTCCGGCAAAATTCCCCAATTTGCTTGTTAACGGAGGTTCGGGGATTGCCGTGGGCATGGCGACGAATATCCCTCCCCATAATATAGGTGAAGTCATTGACGGAGTCATCCACCTCATCAGGAATCCAAAGGCCGGTCTTAAAGATATCATGAAATTCATACCCGCTCCTGATTTTCCAACAGGCGGATTCATTTTTGGCAAAGAGGGGATCAAAAGTGCTTATGAATCAGGAAAAGGTGTGATCTACATAAGGGCGAAAGCGGTTATTGAATCCGGCGGCACAGGTGAAAGGGCCCGTATTGTCATCACGGAAATCCCTTTTCAAGTGAACAAAGCCAATCTTTTGGAAAAAATGGCCCATCTGGTCAATGCCAAAAAAATAGAAGGAGTTGCTGATATTAGAGATGAGTCAAGCAGAGAGGGAATAAGAGTTGTGATTGAA
>CAZSZS010000002.1:0-3048 GCA_964611275.1 uncultured Eubacteriales bacterium | reverse complement strand
TTTGGTTCGTTCGAGAAGCTGGCACATCTCAACCAGTCTGATGAATTCAGCCCTGTATCCGTGTGTGTCTTTTCCTTTCCCTTCCCGGGCCAGCTTTAAGATACTGTCAAAGCTGGTGCTTCCTTTGAATTCGGAATCTCTGAGCAGCATGCCGAACTCAGCTACAGCCGCAGAAAACTTAAAGGCATCCGTGCTTTTCTCCAGAGATATGTTTTTATTTAAAACGGGAGCCTCAATGAGCTTGCTTTTGTCTCCATCCGGCTCTTTGTATCTTAACTTTACGGTCATGGCCTCGGGGCTCTTGAACGCTTTCGGATTAATTTTCATATCCTGGTACTTCAAATCCCCGACCTGGTCTACTTCTTCACCCGAGCCGTAAGGAATGACCTCATAAAGCGCTGTCACGGAATGGCCGGAACCAAGCTCTCCGGCATCCTTGGTGTCATCCGCAAAGTCCTCCTTGTCCAAAATTCTGTTCTCATACCCGACCAGCCTGTAAGCTTTGACTTTTGCCGGATTGAACTCGACCTGGATTTTCACATCCTTGGCAATAGTGAACAGAGTCCCGGTTAAGTCATCGATGAATACTTTTTTGGCTTCCAGAATATTATCGATATAAAAATAGTTACCGTTTCCCTTGTCTGCGAGCTGCTCCATCCGGTTGTCTTTGTAGTTCCCCATGCCAAAACCGAGCACGGTCAGAAAAACACCTTTTTCTCTGTATTCCTCGATCATCCTCACCAGCTCCGAAGTGCTGCTCACTCCCACATTGAAATCACCGTCCGTGGCCAGGATGACTCTGTTATTGCCGTTTCTAATAAAATTTTCCATAGCGGTCTTGTACGCTAATCTGATACCTTCTCCCCCGGCTGTGGAGCCGCCGGCCTGCAGTCTGTCCACCGCTCCGATGATCTCCGCCTTGTTTGAAGCGGAAGTGGACGGGAGAACCACCCCGGCTGCCCCGGCATAGACCACAATGGAGACCCTGTCTTTCTCTCCAAGTTCCTTTGTCAGGAGTTTAAAAGCTGTCTGAAGAAGCGGAAGCTTATTCGGACTTCTCATAGAGCCGCTCACGTCCAGCAGAAACACCAGATTGCTGGGAGGCTGCTCCTCAGAAGTGAGTTCGCGGCCCTGAAGCCCGATGTGTATCAGCCTGTGAGCTTCGTTCCAGGGACAGAAGGACATTTCAGTAAAGATGGAAAAAGGCTCCTTCTTTCCGGGCAGAGGATAATCATAGTCAAAATAATTGATCATCTCTTCAATACGCACCGCATCTTCCAAGGGAAACTGGTTGTTACGGATAAAACGCCTGATATTGGCATAAGAAGCTGTATCCACATCAATGGAAAAGGTGGAGAGAGGATTGTGCAGAGCATCAAAAAACCTGTTTTCATAGATCCGGGAATACTCTTCCGTGTTAAAGGAAGTGTAAACACTCACAGGAAACTGGGCTGTTTTAGACCTGGCCGCTGGCGCTTTTTCTGAGAGGACTCCTCCTACAACGCCCCCGAGTACACGGCCTTCCTCATCCATGTGTATAAAGGAAGTCATTTTGAGCTGGATATTGATTTCTACAGTCTTGTTCCCAGAGATAGAAATATCTTTTTTTTCAAAAGGAACAAATCCGGCTATTTCTGCCATTAAATCATAGAGGCCCGGGTCTATGTTTTTAAAGTGAAAAACCCCTTTGATATCCGTTGTGGTGGTGTATTCCTTTCCGGTCGGCTGCTGCGTGATCTTTACAAGGACCCCCGGTATGGTGCTGCCTTCCGTATCTGTGACCTTGCCCTTGATGCCTGTCACTCCATCTGCCTGAAGCAGTACAAACAAAACCAGCACCAATGCAAAAATACCTGAGACCAATACTTTTGAAAATTTTGTGAATGCCATTTTTTTCTCCTTGTGTTCTTTTTGCCCCACTCTCTATTCATCCTTCTACCACAATATACAAATCAGGGAAACAAATATTCCCTTTTTAAATAATAAAATTGAAAAGGATGAATTCACCAACGGAGGAGATTGCTTCAGCACTCTGTGGCTCGCAATGACATGAAGGGAGCGCAAGCCTCAAGGAAACAAGGGACTAAAACAGGAAGGATTCGCTGGCATGGGTCTTCACATAGAGCATGATCATACGGCTTACAATATAAACGAGAACTCCTGCAATGGAAAACAAATAAAAAGTCAGAAAAATGACATTAAACACAGACTGCTTCACTGATTCTGCTTTTAAAAAGAAAAGGTCGAAAACGGTTTTCCCGAATAGTATGATCAGAACAGCTGTTCCCCCTGTAGAACGGTAGAGATATTTTTTTGCATGCTCCAGATCAAGGGACCCAATACCCAGAAGAGGAAAGAGCAGCCACGCCGCCAGGATCCACAGGGCCAGCACAACAAAAAAGCCGGTCTTGTTTTTAATCAAAGAGGTCTTTTCTTCCATTACAGTGTTACTATTATAATGGATTCTGTGATTATTATATAGTGGCTTCTCTTCCTTATTCAAAAAAAATCAGTCTCACGGGCACTCTTTATTACTGAAATTCAATTGTGCTTGATTTCCGGTTCAGGAGATAAATCGTATGGTAAGCGGGTAACGGTATTTTTCTCCGGTGTTGGCTTTGACAGCCGCCATTATGATAAAAACGATGGATAGAATACCAATCGCGATCAAAAGAAATATTCCGATTACCACCAGCATGAGCAGGGCTGCGATGATCGCGTAGATAGTGATGGATATTTGAAAATTCAGACTTTCTTTTCCCTGATCATTGACGAACTCCGACTCATCCTTTTTTATAAGCCAGATGACCAAAGGGCCAATGATATTTCCGAAAGGAATCACAAATCCTGCCAGTGCGGCAAGATGACAGAACATACCCCAGTTATTTTCTTGCTTTTTTTCCATTTTCCTTCCTTAAAACATTTTGTTCAACTTTTATACCATAATTTAAAAGAGCAGTAAACATCCCTTTTCAATAGACCTGGATTATTCACGAGTCAAGGTCAAGGATAGCTTATTGAAATTCAGGTGTGGACGTGGCGACATTG
>CAZSZS010000001.1:0-6490 GCA_964611275.1 uncultured Eubacteriales bacterium | reverse complement strand
ATCTGCAGCAACCTCGACTTGTGAATAATCCAGGCTATTCATTTAAAAACAGTGATTTTCTTATCACTTTCTCTTCCATACTATATAAACATAATCATATAAAGTCCAAGCATTGAAAAAATTGCTTAAGCATAATAAACTGAATGATAGAAATGATCTTTCATAAAAAAGAAGAAAAAGGGGCATACAAATGAAATGGCTTAAATATCTACTAACCATCTTTCTAATATTCTCTATAACGTCCTGTGCCCCCTCAGGCCGTGAACAAACCGCAGATAAATCAATTCCTGAAACTAACACCCTTACAGGGCAGGAAAAAGCCGAAGGATGGGTCCTTCTCTTTGACGGAGAGACCTTCCAAGGATGGAAGGGGTTAGGCAGAAGCGACATTCCTGATGGCCACTGGACCATTGAGGCGGGATGCATAAAAAAAATACCGAGCGGAGATATCCCCCTCCAGTCTGACGGCCAGCCCCTTCAGGGAGGCGATATCCTGACCCGGGAGACATATACAGACTTTGAGCTTATCTTCGAGTGGAAGATAAGCCGTGCCGGAAACAGCGGGATCAAGTATAATGTCTCTGAAGAGATGTCCGTCTCCCATCCGCCGGAAACAGCGGCTCTGGGTTTTGAATACCAGATACTGGATGATGAAAATCACCCGGATGCCAAAAACAATGATAACAGAACCGCAGCCGCCCTTTATGACCTTATAGCCCCTGAAGGCAAAATCTTGAAACCAGTGGGAGAGTTTAACACAGGCCGCATTGTGTTCGAAGGAAATCACGGAGAGCACTGGCTGAATGGGAAAAAAGTCCTTGAATACGACCTGGAAACTCAGCTAATGGAAGAGCTCCTCAAAAAAAGCAAATACGCCTCTATCAAAGGATTTGCTCAAAAGCGCAGCGGACACATTGTTCTCCAGGACCATACAGATGCGGTGTGGTTCAGAAACATTAAAATCCGCAAGATTAAATAAATCCCTATAAAAAGGAAAAAAAATGGAAAAAATTACACGAAGAAAATTCATAAAAACCGTCTCTTATGCCACAGGAGCGGCAGCTGTGATCCCTGCGGCTCACTATTCCAAAATCCTCGGAGCCAACGATAGAGTCCGTGTGGGGATCGTGGGATTCTCAGACAGGGCGAGGTATTCTCTCATCCCCTGCTTTCTGAATCATTCGTCAGAACTTAACTTCGAGATCACGGCGGTCTCTGATATCTGGAACAGAAGGCGGGAGGAAGGAGCGGCATTTTTAAAAGAGAAAACAGGAACCCCTGTAGTCGGAATGAGGAACAATGAAGAGATGTACGAATCAGGAAAAGTGGATGCGGTCATTATCAGCACCGCTGATTTCCAGCATGCCCAACACTGCATACAGGCCGTGAAAAACGGATGCGACGCTTATGTGGAGAAACCCTTTGCCAACACCATGGAAGACGCACGAGCCGCCTTAAAAACCGCAAGGCAAACAAAAAAAATCGTCCAGGTAGGAACTCAAAGGCGGAGCGCTCCAAACTACGTTCAGGCCAATCAGTTCATCCGTTCAGGAAAATTCGGGGACATTGTGGCCTCGGACATGACATGGAACGTAAACCAGCCCGGAAGGTGGCGGCGGCCCCATCTTGTGGAAGCCCTGAGAGAAAAAGACGTGGACTGGAAGCGCTATCTCATAAACCGGCCCTATGAGCCCTGGGACCCAAGAAAATACATCGAGTACCGCCTGTTCTGGCCTTATTCCTCAGGTATCCCGGGACAGTGGATGGTCCACCAGATCGACACAGTCCACTGGTTCACAGGACTTCCCCACCCCAGAAGCGTGGTGGTCAACGGCGGTCTTTATTTGTGGAAAGACGGAAGAAAAAATTTCGATACGCTGACGGCTGTTTTTGACTACGGGCCTTTGGATGCCCAGAGCAAAGGTTTTCAAGTGGTGTATTCATCCAGGCAGACCAACTCGGCCGGAGGAGTGAAAGAGCTCTATTTTTCAAACGGAGGAACCCTTAACCTGGCCACCAACAAAATCACTCCCGAAGGAGGGCTCACCCAGGGAATGGCCCAAGCCATGGGCATGAAGGAAAACCGTCTGCCTGAAATGGATATTTCTGAAGTAAGCGGTGTAGAGACCGCTGCCAACACAGGAACAGATGATGCCACCTCAGCGCATATGCGAAACTGGATGGAATGTGTCCGGAACCGGAAAAAACCCAATGCGGATATCACAGCTGCTTATAATCACTCCTGTGCTCTGTGTATGACCATTGCAGCCATGCACACGGGAAAAAGAGTGACCTTTGATGAGGCAAAGCAGGAAGTATTGGTTTCCTGATTAAGTTTGTTCGAGGAGGTTGGTCTCAAACACACGGCCATCTTTTTTAAAGCAGAGAGTCTTGATCTCAAGAGGTTTGAGAGCGGCTTTATATCTTATATCCGGTTTTTTCACATGAACCACAGTTTTTGTGGGAATACCGGCTGCTTCCTGCATTCTTATAACAAGCGTCTCTCCCTCCTGAGACCGCTTGCATGCCAGAAGCCGCACATTCTCCGGGCTTAAAGAAAGAAGGTCGGTGTCATCTCTCTTTCCCGCAGGCAGATGGGAAAGGGCAAAGGGAGGCGCAGAGAGCCAGTCAGCCAGAGCCGGTAATTCCCGGAGTACGGATTCAGGCTCCCCGGGAACCACCAGGAGGCGCACAAAATGCTCGCCCATATCCATGCATTTATGACCGGGGCAGTCCTTTAAATAAAACCCCCGCTCATGACAAAAAGCTGCGCTTCTTAAAACCGAAAGCCTTATCTCGCCGGCTTTAAAATCAAAACCGTGCTGTCCGCTGTTCACAATACCGACTGAAGCCGGCTTTCCGTTTATCTGACCTTTTACACAAAGCCATCTCCTGTGTACATATTCCTCTCCGTCAGCAGGTCTCTGTGTGATGCCTCCGGGAATCTCACAGAGGACAGAACTTTGTCTGAAATTCGTGGGAATAGATAGTTTCAGCCGCCTGTGTGTGTGATTCCACAAAATCCTCAATCTGTATTCAAGAACAGGCCATTGGGAATAGGAAAGGGTCCTCATTGTGATGGAGCTTTGTTTATATTTCCATTCGGACTCATAGATCATCCGCACAGGCCCTTTCTCAACCACTCTCAGACTTCCAGGCTTCGGTTTAAAAACTCCTTCTTTTTCCCTGTATTTTTTCATTCCGGTGCCCCAGGAATCCCCGGAGTCTTTTATGACCAGCGGCTGCATAAGAGGTCCTGAGAGAATTTGTACCCTCCGGGGCCCGAAAAGCTTTTCGATCAAGCATGACCCTGGATCTATCTCATAATCAAGGGCTGGTTTAAACTTTTCCCTCTTTGCTTTTCCCTCTTTGACTTTCAATTGAAAGCGGGATATGCCTATTCCGGGCAAATGGCTGAAAAAGGCAATCTTTCTCCGCCAGCCGTTAAAAGGAAGCAGAGCCTCGGGCTGTTCCTCCTGGCATACGACTTTTTCGCCGCTCAGAGTGTGTAGCTCCAAATGCCAGCTCTTCTCCCATTTGGGGCGATGGGAGAGCATGAATTCTCCTTCAACAGGGACTTCGGTCAAAGAAGGATTGGTGTTCAGTACGGTCATGGGAAGGGAAGGGCTGTTTTTATACGGCTTACTCAAAACCGTTACAGCTTTCAGCCTGAGGCGCCTTGCGGAATCCAGTGCTTTTCCGTACAAATCCAGGGCATCCTTCTCCGCAGGTTCGGTACAAGACCCCGGAAGGATGTCATGAAAGTCATTAAATAGGTGACCTCTCCAGGCTTCTTTTATTTTCTCCTCAGGATAGGAAATCCCTTTCAACCACCAGGCGACCGCGCTTATGGATTCGGCCTGGTGTAAAAGGCCGGCGCTTTGTAGGGCTTTTCGTTTGATACGAGAAAGGGATGTGTAGCATCCGGTAAACACACGCTGCAGCCCTCCTTTAAAAACAGGCGCCTCTTTAAGGGAGTTTTTCACCGCCCGGTAATAGAGATCCGGAGTGCTGTGGCGGAAATCCACCCGGCTTTCTTTTTTTATAAAATCAAGGATCTGCTTCAGATCCTCTCTGGTCGCGCCTCCTCCGTGATCTCCGATCCCCCAGAAAACAGGGATGTCCTGTCCTGTTTTTAAGGCCAGCTCGGTTCCCTGTTTCAGCCTTTCTCGGATATTATGGTATTCGGTATGATAGAGCCCGACCGGGATTCTCAAGGCTGCGATCTCTGTCCCGTCGCATCCCTGCCAGCGGTAAAGAGAGGATGGAAGATTTAACTGCCCTTCCTGCGGACGCATATGGATATACATCTTGTAGCCGCTTTTTCTGAGAATTTGGGGAAGTCCCGCGCTGTGTCCAAAAGAATCGAAATTATAGGCCACCTCGGGGAATGAATGGAAATATTTCTTAAAAAATGTCCTTCCCTCCATAACCTGCCGGATAATGGATTCTGTGGATGTGAGATTCACGTCCGGCTGCAGATACCATCCTCCGCTCACAGACCACTGTCCCTTTTTCACCAACTCCTGGATCTTTTTAAATAAAGAAGGGTCATGCTCCATGACCCACTCATAGAGAACCGCCTCATTGTGATTGAAAATAAAGTCTTTGTGTTCGTTGAGGATCTCAACAGCGACTGAGAAAGTCGAGAGCGTTTCCGCGCATCCCTCTTCCCACTGCCACTGCCACACCGGATCCAGATGGGCATTGCAGATCAAATGCACACAAACTTTGCTCATTCTTCATCCCTGGCCGGCAGCTTTTTATACCACGTAAAATAAAGCGTAAAAGCAAGCACAATGGCCACAGCTCCCCAGACAGCAGCATTGTTCCATTTTCTGAGAAAAGCATAAAAAGGGAGCAGCGCCAAAGAAAACTGGAACACCGCGGTTAAAAATCCGTTCAGAGCATCATAAAAAGGCATCCGGTCCTTTGGAGGCACAAGTCCTCTCCTCTCAGCTTCTTCCCTTACCGGCTTCCAGAATCCGAAAGGCCTCACTCTGGAGTAAAAATCAACCACTACATCCATATTCGGAGGTTTTTCCAGAAAGCCAAAAAACACGGTCACCGCAAAACAGGCTGCAATATCTATGCCCAGTGCTTTGGGATCTGACCAATGGCCGAAAAACAATTTTTGGAGAGCTATAAGACCGGCGGAAGCGGCCATGCTTTTATAGAAGGCCTTTGCTGAAAACCGCCACCAGTGCCACCTCATGGTCGCAGGCACCAGGATCATGGTCAAAACCACAAAAATCATGGTCTCCCAGGCTGAGATGATATCCTCAAACGACATGCTGGCCACAAACCCTATCATGAGCATCACAACCGAGGCCAGCTGCCCAAGCCTTACCAGCTTCTTTTGTGTCAGATTTTTAACAAAATACCTTTTCAAAAAATCATTCACGATCACAGAGCTCGTCACATTGATCATAGCATCCAGAGTGGACATCAAAGCGGCGAGCAGAACCGCTATGAAAAGCCCTCTCACTCCCACCGGGAGTTTAAGTATCACCAGAGGCATGATCTTTTCCGCATCGAATCCGGCCTGAGTTCCCAGAAAAAAAACGCCCAATACGAGGAAGGCGCAACCCATGATCCACCGGGCCGTATACCCCACAGTCCACATGCCTCCGGCCAAAGCCGCATCTCTGGAACTTCTGGCACTCAGGAAAAACTGGAAATCCCATACATTGGGGCCGGCGAGCAAGCGGAAAACCATCCAGGAAAATCCAGCCACCATAACCGGACCGAACAGATAGAAGTGGTGGTAGCTCTCAGGGGATGACTGCAGATACCCGGACCACAGCTTCCATGGGATTTTTAAAGAATGCCACCCCGCGCTTTTACTGGAAAAAATCTGAGCCAACTGGCTGTTGGTAAACACCATAACGGATAAAATGACAGCCCCTACTCCGATAAGAAGCGTCTGCAGCATATCCGTCAATATCACGCCGAAAAATCCCGCAAGAGTCACATAAATGCCTACCGCTGCAAAAACAATAAACGTAGCCAGTTCCCTGGAGAGAGGCAGGAACTCTTCGGCGAATTTTCCTATGCCCACAGCAATATAGGTGAGGTTAAACAGCATAAGAAGAAGCAGGAACAGAGCTGAGGCGATGCGGGCTTTCTCAGCATCCCTTGTGTCTCCGTACCGGGTCCGGTTCCACTCGGCAAAGGTCATCACACCCGAGCGCCGGATCCATTTGGCCTGAAATGCCATGTAAAAGCAGATCATGAACCATCCCCAGTAGATGTGGGTGACCCAGACCGCTTTGAGCCCCAGATAATACAGAGCCCCCACCATGGCCATGGTGCCGCCGATATCAATATAGCTGGAACACCCTGCCAGCCCCAGCATCCACCAGGGGACATTGCGGCCGGCCAGGTAATAGGCAGCCAATCCTTTGGTGGCCCTTTTCTTGATCCAGAATCCCAGAACAGCGATAAAGACCAGATAACCCAGTATAAGAGAAAGATCAGTTGGGGCAAG